>JANPCT010000147.1:0-1820 GCA_031431095.1 Acidobacteriota bacterium
CCTGATGCACCGCGGGGACGCACCATCGGCTTGGCGCGAGGAGAAGCTGCTCTGGCTCTGGGCCGCGACCGTCGTCGGCCTGTTCAGTCTGGCCCGCTTCAAACTGGATCACTACATTTTCCCTGCTGCACCCGCGGTCTGCCTCATTGCCGCAAAGGCGTGGCATGAAGCCGCTGCCGGGGCGTCCGTGTCGCGCGCGACGCGCGTCTGCGTGATCGGCCTTGCGGGCGTGCTGGTGCTGGCGGGCACGTTCACCAGCGTCTACCTGTTCGAACTGAACCTCGAGCTGCCCGAGGGGGCGATCCTCTTGCCGGTGGTGCTGGCGCTTGGCGGCATGGCGCTGCTGGGCGCCGTGTCAGCGGCGGGCTGGCAGGTGCCGCGGACACCGCAGCCGCTGGTCATCACCTTGTTGCTGGTGTACGCGGCGGTCGTGTCGTTCGGCTTTCCGACGCTCGAACACACCCGGCCGACGGCTCTCGTCGCGACGACGCTGCGCGAGAAAACGCCGGCCGATGCCCCCGCGGGTCTTTACAGGGTCGAGCAGTGGCGGGCAAGTCTTCGTTATTATGCGGGCCGTCCGCTGGCGCGGCTGACGACGCCGGAGGAACTGGCGGCGTTCGCGGCGGCCCAGCCGCGCCCCGTCTACATCTTCATGATCCGGCGCGAGTACCGTTCGCTGCGCGAGGCGATGGGGTTGCGAGAGGTCTTCCGCCGCCGCGCAGTCGTCGGCACGGTCCGCGCGGCGGGAGGCCTGCGGCGCCAGCAGTGGGACGACTTGATCATCGTGACGAACGCTCCCGCACACGCGTCGTGGCTGCCATAGACCGCGTCGCGCCAAGCGAGAGAGAGAGAATTCCGCCTGAAGGCGGAAACTACAGAGCTCTTAGTTGGAGTTCCTGCGGAAGGCGGAAACTTCAGAGCCCTTAGTTGGAGAGTTCCTGTAGTTTCCGCCTTCAGGCGGAAGGTCCGAGACCGCCGCTTTTTCACCACCTGCTGGCCTAGCCTAAAGGGGACACCGGGCGGACAGAGACCCTCAGCCGATCGGCGCGGGATCGCCGCGCCAGTGGTGCGGCTCGATGGCGAGACTCTTGATTTTCACGTGCAGCGTTTTGTAATCCGTCTTCAATGCCCGGGCGGCGGCTGACTTGTTGCCGGCCGCTGCGCGCAGCGCCTCGCAAATGGCGTGACGCTCCGCAGAGGCGGCGGCCCCGGTCGCGATCTCGCGCAGTGAGGAACCGGCTGCCGCGGCGGGCTGGTGCTTCGAGGCGCTGCGGGTCTCACCGATGACCGAACGGACGATGCCGGCGCCGATCGTCAGGCCGCGGCTCTGCAGGACGGCCTGACGCACCACGTTGCGCAGCTCCCGGACGTTGCCCGGCCACGCGTACGTCGTCAGGACCTCGAGCGCGGCAGGCAGGACGACCTCGATCGGGCGGCGCAAATCGGTCGCAGCCTCGTCCACGAATCGGCGCGTCAGGAACGGAATGTCCTCGGAGCGCTCGCGGAGCGGCGGCAGCCGGATGGCGTACTGCGCGAGCCGTATGTACCGGTCCGAGCTAAACGCGCCGCGCTCGGCGCGCTGCTGCAGATCTATGTTGGTTGCGGCGACTAATCTCACGTCAATGGGGGTGGCGGGGTCCGCGCCGATCGACTGCACCTGCCCGGACTCCAGGACGCGCAGCAGCTTCGCCTGGAGGCTCAATGGCAGGTTGCCGATCTCGTCGAGAAAACAGGTACCCCCTTCGGCCAGGCGGAAGCGCCCCTCCTTCCGGCGTTCGGCCCCGGTGAAGGCTCCCATCTCGTGGCCGAACAGTTCGGAT
>JANPCT010000148.1:0-4090 GCA_031431095.1 Acidobacteriota bacterium
GGTCGCCACCGCGGCCGCCGCGTCTTATCTGCCCGCGCGGCGCGCGGCGCGCCTCGACCCCATGCGCTCGCTCCGGTAAGCGCGCCCTTCCCACCGGTGCGGCGGCCTTCGTCCTCAAGGGTGCCCGTTCTCAATCAGTGAAGGGAAACAGGTTCGTGAACCGTAACAGTGCGCCTCGAAGCGCGAACTCGGTCAGGCTCATCATTCCATTCTTCTTCGTCTCGCTGACCATCGTCGCGACCAGATCGGCCGTCGATTTCCGCGCCCGGGCGAGGTCGGCATCGGACTCGACGAGAGGAATGCGATTCTGGATCAAGCCGACGATGGCATCCCTCGCGTCACCGAGGTCCATACCGAACTGTTGCGAGGCTGTCTCCTGCGCTTGTTCGGCAAGGACGTTGATCTTCTTCCGGACATCCTCGGGCAGCAAGTCGATGCCGTCCGCCGACAGCGCCGCAATGCTCTCTTCGTCCGCAGTTTCTTCGATCGGGCACGTGCCCGGAGGATTGGTGGCTCCCGGGAAGGGGCCGACCGTGTGGTGGACGCGATCGACTTTCGAGATGTGCCGGACCTTGATCACCAGGCCCTTTTTCAGATGCGGCTTCGTCGAGGGATCCGGCTGCAAGCGCTTGATGTCGGCGTCGGTAATCGGCAGTCCTGCGGCCTTCGCCTTCTTCATCATCCAGGCGAGCGTGATGTCGTTGAGGCCGCGGTTGCCATTACCGCCGCCGATATCCGAATGCACGCCGCGGAACCAGACCTCCGCGGCGCCGGGCAGACGCGTCGCCACGAACGGCGGGCGGCGTTCGTCGAGCGCCAGCGCATGACAGCAATAGCGCAGGCGCGAACCGGGCAGATTCAGGTGGTGTCCGATATTGACGCCGACGCCGAGATTCGCGAGTCCGAAGGAGGCGACGATGTCCCAGACGCCGAGGAAACGGATGACGGGGCTGGGCTCCACCACCTGATCCGTCTTCGGCTTGCGGATGCCTCGCTTCTGAACCAGGTGGCAGAAGTCGAGAGTGGTCGCGGCGCCGCGGCTGAAGCCGATGATATCGATCTCGCGGTCGCCGTCCTCCCACGCCTGGCACAGGTGGTCGTAGGCCTCGTGAAGTCGAGGCAGCACCCCCGCCCCGAAAATCCCCCCGACGATCTGCCCGATGATGTCGTAGCGGGTGCCGACCCCTTCGACATAGAACTCTTTGCGGCCGGAGTTGGCCCGGTAGGCATCGTAAAACCGGGACACGTTGGTGTTCCGGTAGGCAAGATCCTCCTCCGTCTTCTGCTCGTTCCAGGTTCCGTCGAATGCGTAAAGTCCCATGGTCCACCTACTGCCAGTCGTTCCAGTAACGTGTCTTGACCCGCAAGCGGGCTGTGATGCCCGGCGGGTGCGGCTGCACGATCGGAATCTCGAATGTCAGCACCGCGTCGGCGTCCTCGACGATGGCGGCCAGCCGGCGCCCGGCCGCGCGCTCGTTGGCGAACCAGTACTCGAATGTCCAGCCGGGCGCCGCCGGCGAAGGAGGCGTGGCCTCGAGCATCAGGGTATCGCGGAAGAGATAACCACCTTCGTAGTGGTCCTTCAGAAACAGCAGGCCGTCGACCTCGTACTGCGGCACCCGCACGCAGAGATCCATTGCGAACGCCAGGCTCGTGCCGGTCTGGCTCTGTGACATGTCGAGAAAGACGTTGAACAGGACCGGGCTGCCCTCCCGGCGCGGCACCAGGGAACTTCCGGAGCCGCCCGGCTTGCCGAACAACTCGTCGAAGCGGCGGAAGATCGCGCTGTTCTCGTTGGCGGTGCGGCGGTGCAACTGCCAGGGCTTGGCGCGAAGGCTCACGGCAACCTCGAACAGGTACGACGCCTTGACTTCATGTCCGGCATCCTGCTTCGCCTGCACGGCAGGCGGCAGGGTCAGATCGTCGATCTCGAGCACGCCGTCCGCCTGAACGTCGCCAAACAGAAACCGGATGAGGTTCTGGTAGCCCTCCTCGCTGTTGACGATGCCGAAGAAGCCCGAATGGCTGCGGTGGACGAATGCGTTCGGCGACGGCACGAACCCATGGGCGGTGCGTCCGCGCGTCGTCGCGTTCTTGATGCGAACGAGGCCGTCACTCGCGTCCCCGGCGGCCGCGCTCGACAGTCCTGCGCCGGCCTTGTAGTCGCCGGGATTGGTGCCGACCAGGTTGAACACGCGTGACGGATCGAAATTGGCCACGACGTCGACGTTGTCGCCGTCGCGCACCGCGGCGGGCAGCGCGAGCAGATTGGCGATCTCGTCGCGGTTGAACGTGTTCATGCCGTACAGCGACAGCCACTTGGGGACGTTTCCCAGAAGGCCGATCTCGATCCCGTTATGCGGCGTGGCGTAGGTGAAGAGCTTGTCGACCAGCGGACGCGCCGCGGCCGACTTCAGCCCGTCGTTCTGCAGGAACGCGCGGCACACCAGCCCGCCCATGGAGTGGGCGACGAGGTAGACGCGGAATTTGTCGTACGGGAGCTTACCCGCGCGCTTTTCCTCGTCGGTGATCACCGTCGCCGCGCCACCGGGATAAATCCGCGCCCGCAGTTGCAGGATCAAGTGTCCCAGACCCTCCGCGAAGCGCGTCATGTCCGGACGCGCGCCGACGCCGATGTCTTCGGAGGACGGTTCGTAATAGCGGTAGATGACAATGCTCCGGTACGGGACGGGCGGCACCGTCCCGTCGACCGTACTCGGCGCCGTGAGGTCCGAGACGCGATCGAATCCTTCTTCGAACACGTCGTCATACCGGAAGCGCTTCAAGAGGCGGACGAGCGGAGACTCGAAAAAATACTTCTTGACCGAGCCGTCCCACAACTGGCGGACCTTGCTGGAGCCGATGTTGAACCCCATGTAGGGGTCGGACACGGTGTCCTCGATCTCCGCCTGCGTCATCGCATAGCCGCGGACGTAGATGATCGGGTGAATCGCGGATTCTTTCATGGTGTCTCTCTACCAGGCACGCACTGGCCTGGTGCTCCTCATCCCGCGGGGCACACCGTTCGCGCCACGAACGTCCAGTATCGCAGCAGGGCCGACGTCACGAGCTGGATGCCGCAGCGCCGATCGGGGTCGAGCCCCGTCCGCAGCAGGCGGCGGATGTCGCTGATCACCGAGGCGTTGTCGCCGTAGTACGAATGCCCGAGAAAACTGGTGTCCACCGCCGAGACGTCGATGCTGTCGACGCCGTCGATGCTGACGATCTCCGGGCGGACGTCCCCCGCCCGCTGATACCCCTGGTACTGCTTCGACAAGGCGAGCGCTTCGTCGTTGGCGGACGCATAGAGCGTGGTGCGATTGGAGATGCGCCGGAAATTGCGCGCCAGGACGCGGAAGCGGTCGGCATCCACATCCGGGGCGGTCAGCACGATCTGGCTGAACCGCGGCCTGGTCCCAAGATTCGGCTCAGACGCGATGGCGTTCAACGCATTCATGAGCGGACCGTTGCCGCGGCTGTGCGCAATCAGGTGAATGTACTGGGCGCCGGATCGCGCGGCGAAGTCTTCGAGGAACCAGTGCAAATGGTCGATGGTCCACTCGCTGTTGTTCGCGTCCACCGGGTAGCCGGCCGCGGTGCCTACCGATGGCCAGCTGTAGAGGATTGGAGCGCCGTCGAAGCTCAAGTCGTATGCGACCTGCGCCGTGCGGTAGACGGCGGACTCGAAAGAGACGTTGAAGCCGTGCACGAACACCAGCGCCTCCTTTCGCGGCGATCGGCCCACCGTATCGGCCACGTCCCGATAGAAGTCCGCATAGCTCTGCTCGCTGGCTTTGACGATGATGAAGTGTTTGGCGGGATCCTCACGCCAGAACGTCCACACCGTTGGCCTCTCGAGCTGCCCCACTTGATGATCCCGCGGCACGGAGACGTCGATACGACCGAGGTGTAGCTCGTTGGCCGGTTCGCGCTGGCCGCCATAGGCGAGCGGTGCGTACGACACGCGGTCGCGGTCGGTGGCGTAGAAGACGGGAATGAGCACGTGAGTGCTGGGGTCCGGGGCGGAGATCGTGGGCGCCGGCGGATTCCCGGGGGGCGGCGCAAGGACCACGGGGGGAGGCGCCGCGGG
>JANPCT010000149.1:0-3682 GCA_031431095.1 Acidobacteriota bacterium
TTCGCGCGCCAGGCGCGGGCTCATTGGAGACTCCATGACGGCGTCGAGGTGTAGTTGGTGCGCCACATCCGCACGAAGCCCGTCGCCGCGACGGTAACGCCGTAGACCGCCGTCGAATCGGTGACGTAGACTGCCGCGTCACCGGTCGGGCTCCCGGTGGCCGCGTCGATCGGCAGGCCGCGAGAGTTGAAGATGATGCAGGAGGTATTCGCGATCGCCACCGGCGTGGCGGCGGTGCTCAGGCACGCCGAGGCCGGCCCAATGGTCGTCTGGGTATTCGCCGGCGGCGCGCTGACGGGACCGTAACCGAACGACACGGTCGACGACAGCGTCGTAGCGCCGCCTTCGTTGATCCAGCAGCAGGTCGCGGAGGTCTTGTCGAAGGTCTGGACGTAGAAGGCGCGGCCGCTGACATCCATGTACAGCCGCGCTCTCGTGAACTTGGCGGCGGCGCGCATCTTGGTCACGGCGGTGGCGTTCGACAGATTGCGGGCGTCGCCGCTCAACTTGATGAACCGCAGCGCGTTACCGCTCATGGGCACCGTGATCGCCGCCAGGACACCGATGATTCCCACCACCACCATCATCTCGATGAGGGAGAACCCGGACTCCGAACGCCGACCCGGTCGAACTCTATGGAACATTGGCAACAGGGCAAAGGGCAAGCGGTGTGCCGCGCACTTTTCCCCTATGGGCCGGCAGCGGCGACCCGTAGAGGCGGGGAACGCCGTGCGCCGTCCTGGGACACGGCATTACAGAACCGGCGGGGCCTGGCGCCTGAGGAGGCGGGGAGGGGGAACCAGACGCACGAAAAGCCCCGCCGGACAGCACGGGGCTCTTCGCGCGTCACGTCGTGACGGAGGGGGACGGCGGTCTAGGCCTTGAGATGCTTGCTCACGAGCTTGGTCATCTCGAACATGTTGACCACAGCCTTGCCGCCGAACACCGCCTTCAGGTTCTCATCAGCCTTGATGTTGCGCCTGTTCTTGGCGTCCTGCAGCTTGTTCTTCTTGATGTAGGCCCAAAGCTTCTTGGTGACTTCGGTCCGCGGAATCGGCTTGCTGCCGACCACTTCCGACAGCGCCGCACTGGGCGTCATCGGTTTCATGAATGCCGCGTTCGGCTTGCGTGCCGCGGACTTCTTCGCCGTCTTCTTGGCCATCTCTGCTCCTTAATTGAACCAGGGGCTTCGCCCCGCCGGACCCCCTGCACACTCGCTCGCGGGGCCCTGCTGATCCCCGGTCGGCTCATGTGGCTCACTCGCTGGCGCTCTTTCGCTGTCGAGAGGGTGCGCGTGAATGCACGAAGGGTAGCACAACTTCTCATGTCTTCATGGGAGAAAACGCCTCCGCTCATAGGGAGGATGACGGTTTTCTACTGCGGACACGTCCCCGGGCGCGCGCCTTTGTCGTCGGCCACTGCGGCCGTGACGGAGAGAAACTGCACCTTCGGGGGCATCGTCGGAGCGAGGGTGACAGAGACCTTGAGACGTCCGCGCTCGCAGGTCATCGTCCAGTCTCCGCGCAGGCCGTTCTCGACGCGATCGAATCCGGATCCCGCCGAACACGCGCCTGACTGGGCCGTCAGCGCCTCGATGGCGGCCCGGCGACGGTCGCGGCTCTGATCGAGAAACAGATTCACCGCGGCGATACGATCCGCGAGAGCGTCGTCCCACTTCACCACCAGCCGTGCGACGTCGTCACGTGCAGCCACGAGCGCGGGCGAGGGCTCGACGGTACGCGGCTGCAGGCCGCCGGTCCTCGACAACGCCGCGAGCGCGGCGTCGAACGTGCGCGGCCAGCTGGTATAGGTCAGGTTCCCGAACGCGATCAGGCCGACGCCGTATTCCGGCAGCCACCGCATCTGCGTGCCGAAGCCCGGAAGTCCGCCGCCGTGCGCGACCACGGTCGGGAACTCGCACGTCTGCGAAATGCGCAACCCGTATCCGTATCCGCCCGAGTTCAACTGCACGCCCGCCCCGGTGCGCGACACCGCGGCGGGTGCCGGCCGCCACACCTGCTGCATCTCGCGCAGCGACGATCGGCGGATGGGCCCGGTCTCAACGCCGTCGCGCGGCGGCCACGCCGCCAGGAATGCCCCCACGTATTTACCCAGGTCGGAGAGCGTCGTCAGCATGCCGCCCATCGATCCGAATGAGCCGTTGGCCAGCAGCGGTTCGTTCTTCCATTGGTTGTCTTCCCAGCGGTAGCCGCGCGCCAGCCTGTCCGCGGGCACGTGCGACGGTTCGAGCGTCGTGGCTGTCATGCCGAGCGGACGCAGCACGTGATCGGTGACGTACTTGGTGTAGGCGGCGGTCTTGCGTGACGCCGCCGGATCCGCCACGTTCGCGACGATGCGGCCGAGGATGGCGAACCCGAAGTTGGAGTACTCGTATGCGATGCCGGGCGCATTGGAGAACGGGATCCCGGCCTTGATCATCGCCGAGAGCTGATCGTCGGTGTCGGCGAGCTGCTGATCGCCCCAGGGGTTGTCTTCGGGGAATCCCTCGGCGTGCGACATGAGGTGGCGGATGGTCAGCCTGGGAGAATCGCTGGTGGGATACACCAGCGACTTCATCTCCGGCACGTAGCGTTCCGCGGGATCGTCGAGCGAGAGCTTCCCTTCATCGCGCAGTTTCAGGATGGCAATGGCCGTGAAGCTCTTCGTCATCGACGCGATGCGGAACACCGTGTCGGGCGTTACTCGTGCCTGCGTCGGCACGTCGCGGTAGCCGGTCACCCCCGTGTGCGCGAGCTCGCCGTCGATGATGACGCCCCACGCGGCGCCGGGCACGTGCGCGCGATCCGCATACTCCTCGAACAGCTTGTCGACGTCCGGAAAGGCGCGTTCCAGCGTGGCCCGGCGTGTGACATCGGTGAAGCGCGGCGGCGGCGCCTTGAACGTGGCGCCCTGTCCGGCGAGACTGGCCGCCAGCGACATGCACGCGATCCCAAGCGCCGAACGCATCGCCACGAGACGTGTCTTCGGGGACATCACTTGTTCCTCAGGATGGGATACTTTGTCGCGCCGGTCTTCAACTGGTCGTCGAGGTAGTTCCACGCGGCCAGTCCGTCGTCCGAGGCAGGCTCCAGCAGGTAGAACGCCAGCCGGGCCAGCGGCTGGTTCATGCTGATCTCCAGCCACCGCGCGGCGGGCTTCCGTTCGAGGGCCGCACCCCACTTGCCCTCCAGCTTGCGAATCGTGTGACCCTCGAATGTCTGTCCCGCGGTGTTGCCGTCGATCTGAAACGCCTCCGCGGATCGCGGCAACTCGCCGGTCTCACGCATCTGGACGCCATGCGCCTTCAGCAGCTCGATGGCCTTTGTCGCCTCCGCCGGCACGTAGTAGGCGGCCGGCACGGTTTCGGTCGTCACCGGTTCGAACCACATCATGTCGACCATCTGTTCCGGCGTAATCACGTCCTTGCGGCGGTTCATCACCGCTCCATTGATCGGATTGGTCTCGTTTTCCACGTCTCCCATCAGGATCTCGACCATGCCGCCGCGCTTCAGCCTGGCGCTCGTCGCCTCCATGACGCCGACGATCCGCTCACGGTCCGCGTCGGCCACGGTCTTTTTCAGGCGGGCCGCGTTCAGGTGCGCGAAGTTCAGCGCCTCCTCCATGAAGTAGCTGGTCGCCTTGATGCGGTCCTCGAACGTGGCGTAGGCATAGGCCTCGCTCA
>JANPCT010000150.1:0-2412 GCA_031431095.1 Acidobacteriota bacterium
GTGACGCGGGCAGCCCTTCCGAGAGATACACGAGCGTCTTGCGCCCCGGCAGCACCGCAAGCGACTGGATGACCGAGAGCAGCGCTGCGGCGGTGCCGAGCCCGCGCTCGTCGCGGTCGAGCGATTCGAACGTCCGCAGCATGCTCATCTCGAGCTCGGTCATCTGCTGCTCCACGATGATCTGCGCGTTGGTCAGGTTCGCTCCTGGGTCCGGAGAGAAGGCCGAGGCATCCCGGCCCAGGCCGAGCGCGTCGAGCGAGACGAGCCGCTGGTTCAACGCGTGGCGGCGCTCGGCATCCATCTCCTGCCTCGCCGTGGGGGCCGCGGTCAGCGTGTGCACGGCGCGGCGGGCCAGGGCGATGTTGTCGGTGTAGGGCTGGAGCACGCGCAGCCCGGGATCCGCGGCGAACACGCCGATCCGGGCATCGGTGTCGCCGTTCATCGGAAGATAACCGAGCGCCGCTCGTTGCGCCAGCTCCATCGCGTCCGGCTTGAGCGCGTCGAAGACGATCGCGACCGTCGGCCGCTCGGCCGCGACGGCAGGCGCGGCGGCTGCATTCGTGCTACCGTCCGCGGCGGAAGGCGCACTGACGCGCCGTCCGACCTTGACGCCGATCCCGCCAGACTGTTCCACGACCGAGAACGATCCGAGGCTTTGGCGCACGCCGTCTTCGAAAATCTCGAAGTCGTCTGCCGTCAAGTCCCGCATCGGTCCGCCGTGCTTTTTACGCACGACGACGTCCACGAGCACGGCGGTCGCGCCGGCCGCATACGTCTGTGACCTGGGCTGCGGCGCCTGCGGCGCAGGCCGGGCCGCCAGCCCACTCTCGAGCGCGAGCGCGACGATCACGATCGCAGCACGGGTGTGCATGGCGCTCTCCTTACGGCTCAATCCACGATTCTGAACATCGTCGATCGCGAGATCTGCTGTCGCCCATCCACGAGCAGGATACGGAGATCGTAGGTGCCTGCCGCGAGATTCCCGATCGGCAGACGGCTGACGTGCTGGATGCGGCCCGAGCTGTCCGGCTCGCCAAGCGTCAGCGGCAGCGCGGCGAGCCGGGTGCCGTTCTGCAGCAGCTCCAGGGTCCCCTGCGGCGCCGCTCCCTTTCCCGGGTACACGGTGAAGAAGAACCCGAGCTCTGGCGTGGCGCTCTTGCGCAGCGGCTCGCCGAGATTCGGATAGAGCAGCATGTCGCCAACGAGGAACGGATTGCCCGACAGGCGATCCGTTTTGGCGACCCGCTCGGCGCTGGCGACGAGCACGAGGTCGCTGGCGCGGAGGGCGCTCTGATCCACTCGAGGTTCTTCCAGCGTGACGAGCCTCGCGCTGGCGCGATCGCTGAGCGCATCGTGCACGATCGCTTCCATCGTGTACAGTCCGGCCCTGAGCTCGCGGGAACGATAGAAGAGCACGTTGCCGCGTTTCACCGATTCGAGCCGATCCATGGGTCCTGTCAGGTTGTACGACTGGCTCATCTTATCGACGACCTCGTTGGCCGCGTTGCGGAGTCGCACGAGGACGGTGAACTCGGCCCGATACGACGTCCCGTCTTCGGTCGGCACGAAGGTCATGACGGACGCCGGCAGCGAGACGAGAATGGGCGTGGTTTCGACGCCCCCGGACTGCGGGAACTTCAGGGCCGCGGCACGGACCGGGAACGCGTTGGGCAGCGGCGTCGATTCGAGCAGCGCCAGCGGCCGCGCTTCATACGACATGACCGGGATGGAACCGGCGACGTGAACGGCGTAATAGCCTTTCCGCGCCGCGACCTCGGTGCCCGGCCGTTTCACCTTGACGCCGATGGCGCGGAACTTGCCGTCAAACCTGTCGTTCTTCGGCACGTAGGACAGCATGTAGTAGTTCCGCATGTCCTGGTCGATCCGTTTGAATCCGCCCGTGAGGTCGTTCGTATTGCGGATCAGGATGCCGCCCGTGTCGTCGGCCAGCTGGCCGAGGCCGCTGTGTGGATCGCGGCGCAGCATCTCCTCGTTGCGCTCGAGCGCCTCCGTCATTGCCGCGCCCACCACGTCGGCCGTCGGATTCCGGCGGAGCATCCGATTGGCGGCCGCGTTGATGCCTTCTCGCGACTCCTTGCTCGTGCTCTCCACCCGCAGACCGGCGGCGTCCATCGCGTAGATGCTCACGTTCGCCCGGTTGGCCGTGTCGCTGACCGATTTGAACCGCGCGGCGACGTTCGCCGGGATGGCGACCCCTTCCGAGAAGAAGATGACGGACTTGCGCCCCGGCAGCGCGCGCATGCTGTTGACCACCGCCATGAGCGCGTTGGTCGTGGAGGTGCCCTGTTGATCGCGCTCCAGCATCTCGAATGTCTCGAGCGTCCGGCGCTGCATGTCGGCGAGCTTCGCGTCGGCCCCCGCCGCTCCGGCGCCGCCCGCCGCCGCCTGGGC
>JANPCT010000151.1:0-8185 GCA_031431095.1 Acidobacteriota bacterium
CCACCGAGAGCTGCTTGATCTTCTTGCAGCTCCTCGCCCGCTCGGTCGCGAGCGGGATGGTGTTGGTGATGATCACCTGGTCGATCGGCGCCGCTTCGAGGCGCTCGATCGCCGATCCCGAGAGCACCCCGTGCACCGCGCCCGCAAACACGCGCTCGGCGCCGTTGGCCTTGAGCGCCGCCGCCGCTTTCACGATGGTGCCGGCAGTGTCGATGATGTCGTCCTGCAGGATGCAGGTCCGGCCGGCGACGTCGCCGATGACGTTCATCACTTCCGCGGTGCCTTCGTCCGAACGCCGCTTGTCGATGATCGCCAGCTCTGCATCAATCCGCTTGGCGTACGCCCGGGCGCGTTCCGCGCCGCCCGCATCCGGCGAGACGATCGTCAGGTTCGGCGTGTTCAGCATCTTGAGGTGCTCGATGATCACCGGCGCCGCGAACAGGTGGTCGACCGGAATGTCAAAGAACCCCTGGATCTGCGCCTTGTGCAGGTCCATCGTCAGCACCCGATTCGCGCCCGCGGCGGTGATCAGGTTGGCCATCAGCTTCGCCGAGATCGGCACCCGCGGCTTGTCTTTCCGATCCTGCCGCGCGTAGCCGTAATACGGGATGACGGCGGTGATGCGCGACGCCGACGACCGGCGGAACGCATCAATCATGACGCACAGCTCGACAAGGTGGCGATCGACGTCCGCGCAGGTCGGCTGCACCACGAAGACGTCGGTGCCACGGATGTTCTCGTCGATCTGGAACGAGACCTCGGTGTCGGGAAACCGCTGCAGTCGCGCATGGCCGACCTGCACGCCAAGGAACTCCGCGATTTCTTCGGTCAAGGCGCGATGCGCGCTGCCCGAAAAAATCTTGAGCTGCCCGCTGGCGGTGGCTGCCGGTAGCGCTCCCGTAGTTATCACGCAGACACCCTTGGATGCATGGTTGGGGCGGGTGGATTCGAACCACCGAATACGGGATCCAAAGTCCCGCGCCTTACCGCTTGGCCACGCCCCAGCAGGGCCCCACAGGCCATCCGCAAAAGGCTAAGTGTATCGGAATTACTGCCGACGGGCAACCGGCCGGGCCCGGCGCTCGTGTTCGGCACGGGTCAGCGTCCTCGTGAGCAGGGCCCTGGCGCCGTTGCGGGACAACGGTTTCACCGCACGTTCCGCCAGGACGCGGCTGCGGAACAGGCCGAACACCGCCGAGCCGCTGCCCGACATCGCGGCGGCGGACGCGCCCGCGTCGCGCAACTGCACCTTCAGGCCCGCGATTTCCTGGTGCCGCCGGATCACCGGCGGCTCGAGATCGTTGATCATCTGCGCGGCCCGGCTCGGCCACGGGACGGGCAGCTGCTGGAACTCGCGGTTCTCGCGGACGCCTTCGCTCCGATCCTCGTCATACCAGCCGTAGGCTTCGGCCGTCGAGACGCCAAACGGCGGCCGCACGATGACGACGTAGTGGGGAGGCAGATCGACGAGCGGATAGATCTCCTCGCCGCGCCCGAGACCGAGCGCGGTCCCCCCAGAAAGGAAGAAGGGCACGTCCGCGCCAATCGTCGCGCCCACCTCGCGCAGCAGCGTGATCGGCGCGCCACCCCAGAGCCGCGCGAGCGCCATCAATGCCGCGGCGGCGTCGGCGCTGCCGCCGCCAAGCCCCGCTTCGACGGGAATCTTCTTGTCGATCTGAATCACCGCATCGCGGATCTCGCCACCCCGCCCGAGCGCCGTCCACAGCGCGGCGGCGGCGCGCCAGACGAGGTTGCTCGCATCCAGCGGCACGCCCGGCGTCCGGCACTTCAACGTGAACGGACCAGGATGCTCGGCGCAGGTCAGGGTGTCGTGCAGTTCGATCGCCTGGAACACGGTGCGCAGCTCGTGGTAGCCGTCGGCCCGGACACCAAGGACGCGAAGATCGAGGTTGACCTTGGCGTGAGCACGCGCGGTGAGCTTGAGGCGTTTACCCATTGGCGTTGCGCCGGGCGACGGCGTTCCGACCAGAATCGGTAGAAGACAAAACGACCAACCTCTCTTAATCGACTTCGTGACCTTTGTGGTCTTGGTGATCGTGGTGATTCGCTACGTCCCGCCCAACGGTCCGGCTCGGCGCAGCTCCTCGAGCGTCAGCGGCACCGGATGCTCGGGGATCTCCACTTCGAAGGTCTTCGGATTCAACGTGGTATTGATGTCCACGTCAGACAAGCGCAGCGTGAGGTCGGCGTTGGTGCGTCCCTGCGATTCGGCGCGAAGGCGCAGTGTCATCGGGCGCCCCGCGGAATAATCCGCGTAGGTGACGGTGAGCGGACCGCTCGTCGCCGCAGCCATCTCCCAGTTTCCGCTGTTGCGGCGCAGATAGACCGTCGCCTCGTCGAGCGCGATCGAGATCCAGCCGTTCGGGAACGAGCGCCCACCGGAGGGCGAGGCGACGGAGAGTCCGCATCCGGCAATCGCCGTGCGCAGCGCCTCCGGACCAAGACGCACGCCGGCGAGCGCTTCGACGATCTGATCGGGAGGTGCATCGCGAAGCAGCCGCTCGTCGCGCGGCAGCACCAGCGTGCCGCGTCCGGCGTCGGCGACGAGGATGAACACGGGTTTGCCGAAGGGCGCGCGCCCTTCCAGCCGCGCCCGCTGCGGCGCCTCGAAGCCCGCATCGATGCGCCCGCGCAGCTTCGTCGAGCCCGCCTTGCCCGACATCGCCATCGACGCCGTCATGGTCTTCACGGCGCGGCAGGACGAGGTGGCCTGCAGGTACGCCGCCAGGTAGTCCGGAAACGGCGCGCCACTGCCCGTGGGGAGCGAGGGCGCCTTTGCAGCGCACCCCGCGACAACGACGAGGCACACGGCAGATGACAAAAGGCCGGATGCGTTGAGCAGCCTCATCTCGGCTTGCGTGCGGCGTCGATCTTCTTCTGGACCTTGGCGCGGTCGAGCGACTCGCCGTCGCCGGCCAGCGCTTTCTGCCAGGCGGCGACCGCATCTGCATGGCGACTCTGTTTGAGGCGGAGGTCGCCGAGGTGATCCTGGATCACCGAGTTCTTCGGCATCTTCCCGGCGGCCGTCGCCAACGGCGTCTCCGCCAGATCCAGCCTGCCCTGCTGCAGATAGGCCCAGCCGAGACTGTCGAGGAACGAGGGATTGCCCGGTTCGATCGTCAGTGCGCGCTGGATGAACGTCACCGCATCGTCCAGCGAGGTGCCGTGCTCGGCGAGCATGTAGCCGAGATAATTGAGCGCGCCGGCGTCGAGCGGATCGCGCGCGATGATGTCGCGGAAGGTCTTCTCCGCTTCGGGCTGGCGGCCGGCGCGATCGAGCGCGGCGCCGAGCTGATAGAGCACCGTCGTTTCCTGCGGGAAACGGCTGCGCGCCTTCCCGGCGGCGTCGAGCGCGTCCTTGTGACGGCCGGCGGCGCTGTATCCCTGGATGAGGAGCACGTGGCGGATTGGTTCCTCCGGCGCGAGGTCGCTCGCTTCACTGAAGAGCGCAATCGCTTCGTCGTAGCGGCGCAGCTGCTGCAGGGCGAGCCCCTCGCTGCCGAGCAGCATCGCGATCTCGGGGCCTGTCGCTTTCGCCGCTTTCTGGCGCGCGACCTCGGGCTGCAACAGATCGACGATCTGCTGGTACTGCCCGCGCGCGTCGAGCATCTGCGCCAGCAAGTAGGTCGAACGGACGTCCTCGGGATGGGCCGCTTGAAGGGCCCGCGCGGTCGTCTCGGCCGCGGCAGCATCCCCCGCGTCGCGCTGCGCCTGCGCCAGCATGAAGGACATGCGCAGGTCGTTCGGCGCCGTCTTGAGGGCCGCCGTCAGGACGTCGCGCGCCTCGCCGGCGCGGCCGGCGCTGATGAGCGCGGAGGCGCGGCGCGAGGCCACCTCGTTGTTGCGCGGGTTGAGCGCCTGCACCCGGGCCCATGCGTCGGCGGCCTGCGGCCAGCGGCGCTGGTGCTCGTAGATCTCGGCCAGCTGGACGCGGCCGCGGAAAAACTGCGGCTGCTCGCCGAGCAGGCTGGTCAGCGTGTCGACCGCGGCATCCGGCGCGCCGGCCGCTTCCTGGGCCTCTGCCAGCAGCACCGATCCTTCGGCGTATTGCGGCTGCTCGAGGACGACACGGCGCAGGAGAGGGACGGCGTCGCCAGGGCGGTCGGACTGCAGATAGAGCCGGGCGAGCGCGAGATCGACCGACAGCTCGCCCGTGCCGTCAGCGCGCGCGATCTCGAGCGCCGCCATCGCGCGCCTGGGATACGCGGCGACATCGTCACCCGGACGCGCCGCCTGGCGCTGCTCCGCGAGCGCCGCCAGCACCGACCCGAGGATCCGATTGGCTTCCTGGTTTTTCGGATCGACGGTGAGCGCGTCTTCGGCCGCGGCGACCGCCTCGGGTGCTTTGTCCTGCCGCGCGTAAAGGCCCGCCAGTTCGGCGCGCGGCTCCGCGGTGGACGGCTCGAGGGCGATGGCTTGGCGCAGCGCGGCGACGGCTTCGTCGATCTTTCCGCCGCCTTCGAGATAGCGGCCGAGCAGAAAGTAGTAGGTGGCGTCGGCGCCAGCCTGCGTCGCAGGAGCCTGCGAGACGAGGGACAGGCACAAAACGAAAGGCAGCAGGGTCATTATTGGAGCCGCTGACTATAATAGTCTGTCATATGCCCGTCGACCCTGAGTTGCTCGAGATTCTGGCGTGTCCCAACTGCAAGACGAAGGTCGAGCTCGTCAAGGCTGGCACCGCGCTGAAGTGCCCGCAATGCCGGCGTGTCTATCCAATCAAGGACGACATCCCGGTGATGCTGATCGACGAAGCGACGATCGAGTAGCCGTCACGAAGATCCTGCTGGTGCGGTTGCGTCTGATCGGCGACGTCGTGTTGACGACGCCGGTCATTCGCGCGCTGCGGCGGGCCTATCCGGATGCCGTCATCACGTATCTCGTCGAGCCGGACGCCGCGCCGGTGGTGGCGCACAATCCGCACCTCGACGAGGTGATCGTCGCGCCGCGCACAAAAGGGGCGCGGCGCATCGTCGAAGACCTCGCACTCGCGCGCCGGCTGCGGCGGGAACGTTTCGACCTGGCGCTCGATCTGCACGGCGGGCCGCGCAGCGCCTGGTTGACCTGGGCAACCGGCGCCCCGGAACGAATCGGTTACGACATCAAGGGGCGGCGCTGGATGTACACACGCACCGTGCACCGCCCGCGGGAACTGCGTCCGAGACATTCGGTGGCCAACCAATGGGATCTGCTGGAAGCGATTCCCGGCTGGCGCGACGGCCCGGCGGACCGGAGGCGCGACGCGGTGCAGATGGCGCTCGCGCCGGGCGCCGACGCGCGGATGGCGGCGCGGCTCGCCGACGCGGGCGTGAACGCAGACGATGAGGTGGTCGTCCTGCACGTGAGCGCGGGGAACCCGTTCCGGCGCTGGCCCGAAACGTTTTTCGCGCAGACCGCGGCGGCGCTGGCCGCCGGGAACTCACGGCGGCGGCTCGTCTTCAGCTCGGGACCTTCGGACCGCGAGGCGGCATCGCGGATTGCGGCAGATGCGCGGACGCGGCTCGGCGCCGAGGCGAGCCGCATCATTGATCTAGGAGAGTTCGATCTGCAGGAGCTCAGAGCGCTCATCGGCCGGAGCCGGCTCTTCGTCGGCGGGGACACGGGGCCGCTGCACATCGCCGCCTCGACGCTCACGCCCATCGTCGGCATCTACGGGCCGACGCTGGCGGTGCGTTCGGCGCCGTGGCGCGCCCCGTCGATTCCGACGCATTCGATCGAGATTTCCGCCGCCGACCTGCCGTGCCGTCCGTGCGATCAGCGGGTGTGCGCGCCGGGCGATTTCCGCTGTCTCACCGGGCTGACCCCGGATCGAGTTATTGCCGCCGCCGAGGAGGCGCTGTCGTCCGCGTCACTCCTGCAAGGGGAGGCGACGGGTTCCGCGAAAGGGCCGGTCAGCGAATCATGAGATCCGACGCAACGACACCGGCGTGGGACCAAAGGTGGTTCGATGCCATGCCGGCCCTGCCGTCGGCGCCGATCGAGAGGGCGGCGTGCCTCGCGCTGCTGGCGTTCGCGGCGGCCCTGCAGTTGTCGATCGCCGCAGCCGACATCTTCCTCACGATCGCAGCGGTCCTGTGGCTCGGCGTGGTGCTCAAGAACAAAGAGCGCGTCGAGGTGCCCGGCATGTTCTGGCCGCTCGCGGCATACGGCGTCGCCACGCTCGTCGCGTCGGTCTTCTCCGTCGACCCGCGCGTCTCCCTGGTCGATTCCAAGCAGCTCGTGCTCCTGATCATCGTCCCGCTCGCTTACCGCCTGTTCCGCGGCCGGCGGGCGCTGCTCGCGGTCGACGTCATCATCACCATCGGCGCGGTCAGCGCCACGTTGGGGATCGTCCAGTACCTGATTCTCAATTTCGACAATCTCGGGCGGCGCCCGCAGGGAGCCCTCGGCCTCTACATGACCTACTCGGGGCTGCTGATGCTGGTCACGTGCGCCGCGGTCTCGCGCGTGATGTTCGCGAAGCACCACCGCGCGTGGGCGGCGCTGGTCCTCCCGGCGCTCCTCCTCGCGCTGGTGTTCACCTTCACGCGCAGCGCGTGGGTCGGCGCCTGCGTCGGGATCGGGCTGCTCTTCCTGCTGCGGGATTTCCGGCTGATGGGCCTCCTGCCCGTGGCGCTGGCCGCGTTCCTCGCCCTGGCCCCGTCGGGCCTGACGACCCGGCTCTACTCGACGTTCAACCTCAAGGACCCGTCGAACGTCGATCGCGTCGCGATGCTGAAGTCCGGCCTGCGCATCATCAAGGACCACCCGCTGACCGGTGTCGGCCCCGACATGATCGGCCAGGTCTATCCGTACTATCGCGACCAGGCCGCCGTGAACCAGCTGAACCTGCACCTGCACAACGTGCCGCTGCAGATCGCGGCGGAGCGCGGCCTGCCCGCCCTCGCGATCTGGCTGTGGTTCATCGTCACGCTGGCGCGCGATTTCCTCAAGCGGCGGCGATCGGACTTTCCCTCGCTCTCGAACGCGGGGCTCGCGGTCATCGGGGCGATGCTGGCGGCCGGGCTGTTCGAGTACAATTTCGGCGACTCCGAGTTCCTGATGCTGTTCCTGGTGCTAGTGACGCTTCCGTTCGCGGCCGACCCTTCGGCAGGCTCAGGGTCGCCCCGAGCTTCGTCGAGGGGCGAGCGCGCCCCGGCGCCCGCCGCTCTTCCCCTTCCCCATGCCCGGCGCGCCGACTGATCTCGCGGCGCTCCTCGATCGCGCCCGCGGCCGCTCGGTCCTCATCGTCGGCGACTTGATGCTCGATCACTTCGTGATCGGGCGCGTCGATCGGATCTCGCCCGAAGCGCCAGTACCGGTCGTGCAGTTCGACCACGAGAGCTTTTGCCTCGGCGGCGCGGCCAACGTGGCGCACAACCACGCGGCGCTTGGTGGCAGCGTCGAGATCGCCGGGCTGGTCGGGAACGACGCCGAGGGCACCAGGCTGCTCGCCGATCTACGGCGCGTCGGGGTCGGCACGTCGGCCGTGATCGCCGACCGCGATCGCTGCACCACCCGGAAGCTCCGCGTGGTGACGACGCGCAACCAGCAGGTGGCGCGGATCGACTACGAATCCGATCGTCCGGTCGCGGGCGACCTCGAGGCGGCGCTGGTGAAGAAGATCCGCGACGCGGCCGCCCGGGTGGACGTGGTGCTGGTCTCGGACTACCAGAAGGGAACGATCACCGAGGCCACCGCGCAGGCGGCGATCGAGGCCGCCAAAGCGAAGAACGTGCTGTCGCTCGTCGATCCGAAGGTGCCGCACATCGGCTACTACGCGGGCGCGTCGCTCATCACGCCGAACCACCACGAGGCCGAGGCGGTCACGCTGCACCGGATCCGCAACAGCTCCGAGGCGCGGGCGGCCGCGCGCCAGTTTCGCGAGCGCGCGCGGTGCGACAGCGTCCTCATCACGCGCGGCGAGCACGGCATGTGGCTGCTGGGGCCGGACGGCGAGTTCGATCTGCCGGCCGACACCCGGGAAGTGTCCGACGTCACCGGCGCGGGCGACACGGTCATCGCCACCATGGCGCTCGGCCTCGCCGCCGGCGGCTCGCTGAGAGACGCCGCCCGGCTCGCCAACCGCGCCGCCGGCCTCGCCGTCGCCCGATTTGGTCCGGTGGCCATCACCGCTGAAGAACTCGCCGCGGCGCTGTAGAAAGAAATACAAGCCACGGATTGCATG
>JANPCT010000152.1:0-3455 GCA_031431095.1 Acidobacteriota bacterium
TTTCAACCGAGCTGGCCGCCATCATCGGATTGAAGTTGCCGTCGCCGCTGAGCACCGCGCGAAAGTCCGCTGTGTTGGTGACCAGGAAGCCGTTGTCGTACGCCGTCATATCGGACCTGATCGAGACGGCGGCGTCCTCGTGCGTCTGGCTGTGCGTGACGAGCAGGAACTGGTTTGAAGGCAGGTTATAGTCGATGTCGAGCGCGTCGTAGGCCGCGTAAATGTTCGAGAAGACGCGCAAGGCGCCAATCTGCGCGCCGTCGGTGCCGTTAAGCGCTACCCCGTAGACCTGTCCGGAACCCCTCGAGATGTGCACCCACGCAAACAGATACTGCTTGGTGCTGGTGTTGTAAACGACCGTCCCCATGTACGTCGCGTAGGTGGCGTCAAAGAACTGCACGTCGCCCTTGAAGATGCCTGTGCCGGCCTCCACCCGCCGGCCGGCCGCGTAACCGTACTTTCCGACGTCGTCGTATCCCGCCCAGCCGATATAGAACTCGTTGGTGTCGCGGTTATAGGCGACGCCCGGCTCGCGCTCGATGTGCGTGGTGGTGAATGTGGCCTGCGTCGTAGCGCCGCGCAGCTCGCCCGCATTGCTGATGCGCTGGAAGAAGATGTCCCACGTGCTCCCCGCATTGCCCTGCCAGGCGACGAGAAATTCCTGGCTGCCGGTTGAATAGGCGATGGCCGCGCCCATCAGCCAGTTGGACCCGGTGGCCGGCGAGCCTGCGTTGGTGCCGATGTCGAAATCACCCGTGGCCGTGCTGATGTCGGCCTTGAAGATGCGCCCGCGAACGCGGGTGAAGACGCCGATCGATTCGTGCCACGTGATCAGATAGCCGCCCGCGCCACTCGCGATATCCGGGCTGTAGGCGACACGCGGCATCTGCGCGTAGTTGGAGCTCTGGTTGACCGGAAAACGCTTCAGAATGTTTCCGGCCGCGTCGAGGACCTGGCCTTCGATGAAGAACTTGCCGGAGACCTGGAGGAACTGATTGTCGCGCGTGTTGTAAGCGACGTCTGGGTTGATGACCGGGGCAGTGGTTCCCCCGAGGTTGAACGTGGGCCCCACCCTGAACGCCTGCGCCAGAGCCGAGGCTGGCGTCAGGACGATGCCGACAAGAGCAAGGGCGGCGTACAGGCTGCGGCCTCGAAACATTGAAATCCTCGAAAAAGGCGGAAAAGCTACCGTCGTTATTATCGGACCTGTGGGGAGGCTCCAACAGGGTAGCGCGGTCCCTGCACCCTGTAAACAGGTAAAGGCGGCTATCGCGTTTTTTCCCGCGTCGTCCGGAGCAGCGCCCGGGCGGCTGCGATGCGCGTTTCGGGGAGCGGATCACGCAGCAGCCGGCGAAAGAGCGCCAGATCAGGCCTGCCCCGGTCCACCAGCTCCGGCAACAGCGCCGCCGCTTCGCTCCTTACGGCGGGGTTGGGATCGGAAAGCGCCGTCAGCAGCGCCGCCCGCCCGGACGCCGGGTCACCGGCGCGGCGGATGAGCAGCTCGGCGGCGCGGACACGGAGCAGGGGATCAGGATCCTGGAGCAGCGCCTCGACGATGCTGATCCAGGCGCCGTCCGCGTTCTTGTCCGCCTGCGCGGCGACGGCGAACAGCCGCATGTCGCCGATCGGATGAGTGGCCAGCGATTCCAGCGTCACCGACGACTGTGGATCGTCAAGCCGGGCCAGCGCGGCAGAAACCATGAACCGCACGGCCGGTTCGGAATCGTTGAGGTGATCCCGCAGCGCCGGGATCTGCGCAGTCGCGCCGAGCTCGGCGAGCGCGTTCGCCGCGCCGATGCGTGACGGCGGCGCCGGATCGTTCAAGGCGGCCGCGATCGCCGCGGCGCTCCCGCTGCCCGCGGCCGTGAGGGCGCGGATCGCGTGGCTCTTGTCGCGTGCGCCACCGCTGGCAACGAACGCCTCGAGCCGCGCAATCGCCGCGGCATCGCCAAGCCGCGCCAGCGCATCGTCGCTCTCCGCGCGCGCCGCGGCCGTGTCGCCGGTGGTGAGCGCCTGTCGTGCGCCGGTATCTCCTTCCGCCGCCAATGCGGCCAGCGCCGCGACGCGCAGCCGCGGCTCGGTAGACACGGCGAGCTCACCAAGCGCAGATGCCGCGACGACGCGAAGGAGGTAGGGATCCTCCGCATGACTCGTCACCCACCGCTCGTAGATGTCGAGCCCCGCGGTCGCACCGCCCTGCTCCAGCGACGCCGCGATACATAGCGCGATCGCGTCGTGCGACGACCACGGATCCTTCAACATCGCGGTGCCGATCCGCACCGCTTCGGCCGGTCGTCCCTCCCGCAGTGCCGCCCACCCCCGCGCGAGTGAAGCGGCCGCGATCCGGCCGACGCCTGGCGCTGAGCTCACGGCCGGAGAACGCGCCGTCGCCGTCTGACTCTGCGCGGCGGCGGCGGACGACGACGACACGAGCGCGACGGCGATGAGGAAACGTCCGGCACGCGATGACGATGGGAAGAGCATAAGGATCTAGACGAAGCCGGCGGGGCGCCGGCCGTGGTCCGCTATACTTTACGCCTCCACTGCCACGAATGAAACCACTTCACGACTCACCGTCGCTGCCGGTCTATCTCGGCCTTTTCTTCGTCGCGCTCGCGACGTTGATGTACGAAATCCTGCTGACGCGCATCTTCAGCGTCACGATGATGTATCACTTCGCGTTCGTGGCGCTCTCGGTGGCGCTGTTCGGAATGACGGTGGGCGCGCTCGCGGTGTACTTGAAGCCAGCCTGGTTTCCGCACGAGCTGACGGCGCAGCGGCTTGCCGCGTGGAGCGCGGCATTCCCGCTGGTGCTGGTCTTCAGCTTTCTCACCGAGCTGAGCATTCCATTCCGCATCCATCCCTCCATCGTCGCCATCTACGGCATCGTCCTCACCTATGTCGTCATCGCGCTGCCGTTCGTGGCGTCGGGGATCTGTGTCTGTCTCGCGCTGACGCGCTACCCGCGCGATGTCGGACGGCTCTATGCGGCCGACCTCGCCGGAGCGGCGCTCGGGTGCGTCCTCCTCGTCTACACGCTTGAGCTGACTGACGCGCCGACGGCGGTGTTCGTGGTGGCGTTCCTGGCGGGCCTCGGCGCGATCGCGTTCGCGACCGCGGCGCGCGCGCGCGGCCTTCAACGACTCGCCGTCTGGACGACGCTGGCGCTCGGCGGTTTCGCGGCGGCGCACACCGCTCTTGTCTGGAAGCAATTCCCCGTGCTTCGGATTCTCTACATCCGCGGCTCGTTCGAAGCGCGTCCGCTGTACGAGAAGTGGAACTCGTATTCGCGCGTTCGCGTCAATGGCGACCGCAACGCGGAGGTGACGCCCACCGGATGGGGGCTGAGCGAGCGGCTGCCGCCCGAAAGGCGGGCGCATCAGCTGCAGATGGATCTCGACGTCAGCGCCGGTACGGTGATGACGGGATTCAACGGCGACACCTCGACACTGCAG
>JANPCT010000153.1:0-1639 GCA_031431095.1 Acidobacteriota bacterium
GGCGAAGATCAGCGGCACGCCGTAGATCGCCCAGATCCACGTATACCCACCGGCTTCACCGATGACGAGGAAGGCGCCCGCCCCCCAGGCGGTGCCGACGATGACGCTGGCCCACGCTGCGGCGGTCGTCGCGCGGGGCCAGTGAAACCCCGCCAGCAATGCGAACGCGAGTCCGGCGACCGGGACGTTGGCCAGAATCAACCGGTTCAGAATGTCGTCAACGAGGAAGATGGCGCCCAGCCAGCTGACCACGGCGAAGCCGGTGATGAGTCCACGCTGGGCGGGCACGCGTCGGCCTGCCACCCAGCCGAAATCAGCCGCGACCATCGCCGCCATCGCACTCCACACGCCGCCCAGTGTGGTCAGCGCCGCGGCGAACAGCACGCCGATGCCGACACCGCGGACGGCCGGTGGCAGCCAGTGCAAAATCATGGTCGGCACCGCGAGTTGCGGATCCGGGAGATCGGTCATCGTGACGTGGAGGTGCGCCGCCGCCAGCACCATCGATCCGTACAGGGCGAACACCAGGCACGCCGACAGCGCCACCGCCAGAACCGCGGTGCGCCCGTCTTTGGCCGCGAAGATCTTCTGCCCGTACCACGGCGCCGCGATGTAGGTGAAGCACGTCAGCACGATCAGCGAGGTGACGAACCAGAACGGCAGCGCCGGATGCGTCCACTGCGCCAGCGGCGCCACCGCCAGTTGATCGGGCGGAAACACGGTGCCGAGCCCACCCAGTGCCGCGCTCCGCCTCGTCCCGATGATGAGCAGCGTGGGCAACAAAACGAGGGTGACGACGAAGCTGACCACGTCGCTCTTGACAACCGAGATCAGCCCGCCGCGAAGGATGACGACCAGCACGACGAGGGTCAGGATCGCCGTGAGTGCCGGAAACGGGAGCGCCGGCATCATCGGCTGAAAGATCAGGCCGAGCGACTTCACGTAAGTCGCCGAGAAGCCGCTCATGGCGGCGAGCAGCATCAGCGAGGCGAACACGCCCAGGTTCTTGGAATAGCGCTCGCCAAAGAGTTCCGCCACCGAGAGCCGATCGAAGCGTTTCCAGGCTCGCGCCACGGTCAGGGTGTAGAATCCGAGACCGATCAGGAAGACGAGAGGAAGCGCCAGGGCCATCGGCCCGACGCGGTAGCCGACAGCGCTGAAAGCCAGCAGCGTACTGGTATTGAACTCCGTCATGACGAGTGTCGCCACCAGAGGGAAGAGCCCCAAGGCGCGGTCGGCCACGAGAAATGTGCTCTCGCGCGAGGCGACTCGCGCCCCGGACCAGATGATGACCGCCAGCAGACCGCTGAAACCGATCCAGTCGACGATGCTCAGGTGCTGATCCATCATTCCTCGACACATCGCGCGCGTCCGCATGTTTGACGAGTCATTCAGGGCGCGGTTCGCTGGTTGGGTAGAGCCCCTCGCACGCGCCCTGGCGCGACTCGGCGTCACTGCCAATCATGTAACAATCGTCTCCTTCGTCCTGGCACTGGTCGCCGCTGCATTGATCGCCAACGGCCGATCGGTCGCCGGCCTGGCGATCTGGATCCTCAGCCGGATCGGCGACGGTCTCGACGGGGTGCTCGCCCGTGACGCGGCGCCGACCAGCGCCTTCGGTGGATACCTCGACATCACG
>JANPCT010000154.1:0-2145 GCA_031431095.1 Acidobacteriota bacterium
TGGTGCTGGTCAACGGCGCGCTGGCCGCCTACGTGACGCGCGGAGGCAGGCAGTTGACGGTCTTCCTGCCCGACGACGAGCCGGCGCGCTCGACGATCGCTCGCGGGATGGCGCGGGCGCTGGCGGCCCTGGCGCGCGACGAACAGCGGGGCGGGCTGCTGCTCGCCGAAATCAACGGCCAGCCCACGGCCGAGCACGGCGCTGCGCCGTTCCTCATCGAGGCGGGATTCAATCCCTCTGCCTTGGGATTCCAGATGCGGCGGCCGCCGGGCTCGCCGGGCCGCTGATCGTGCCCGAAGGCGACGCCATCTTCCGGTCCGCGCGCACGCTGCACCGCGCGCTTGCGGGTCACGAGGTCGTGCGGTTCGAGTCGGTGTTCCCCGCCTTGACGCGGATTCATGAAGACGCGCCGGTGACCGGGCGCACGATCGACAGCGTCGCCGCCGCGGGCAAGCACGTGCTGATGCGCTTCTCCGGCGATCTCGTGCTGCGGACGCACATGCGGATGAACGGCAGCTGGCACATCTACCGTCCGGGCGAGACGTGGCAGCGCTCCCGGCGCGACATGCGGATCATCGTCGCGACAGAGGCCTTCGAGGCGGTCGGATTCAGCGTGCCGGTGGCGGAGTTCATTCGTGGTTCCGCGATCGCGCGTCACGAGGATCTGCGGCGCCTGGGTCCGGACCTGCTCGGTGCCGCGTTCGATACCGGCGAAGCGATCAGGCGCCTGCGCGAACAGCGCGCCCTCGAGATTGCGGACGCGCTCCTCAACCAGCGCCTCGCCGCCGGGATCGGGAACGTCTACAAGTCGGAGGTCCTGTTCATGTGCCGCGTCAGTCCATTCGCGCGGGTCGACCAGATCGGCGACGACACGCTGGGCGCGCTCCTGTCCACCGCGCGCCAGCATCTGCTCGCCAATGTCGCGGACCCGAAGGGCGGGATTACCACGTACCGGGGCTACCGGCGGCGCGCCGGCCGCAATGCTTCCGAGCGACGCTATGTCTACGGGCGCGCCGGGCAGCCATGCCGCACGTGCGGGACGCTGATTGCGATGCGCGCGCAGGGACCGCACGCGCGGCTGACCTACTGGTGTCCCGCCTGCCAGCGCTGACGGCGACTATTTACTGCTTCACGACCCAGACAGCGCGACCGTCCGGACCAAGCACTTTCTGCAGTTGGGCGGGAGGCGCGCTGCCGTACGACGCCGGGACGATACTCGCGCCGCCGGCAGCGGCTGGTACGTCTCCGGTCGTGCCGGCCGGCCCCGGCAGTCCGGCACCCCCATGGATGGCGCATTCCCCGGTTGGTGCGGAGCCCAGCAGAAAATAGTCGTCGTACGCGGTCGAAGCGGACGCTGCGGCAGACGTCCGGCCGAATGTCGCGACCGGACGTCTCGGCGCCGGGATGCCGAAGTCGCCGACGGGAACGCCCGGCAGGTCCGTCAGGCCCGCCTGCACCACGTCGCCGCGCATCCACCCGTGGCGGCATGCGTCGGTCGCCCGCTCACCGCTCAACTTGCAGATGGTCACCTTTTCAATGCCGGCGGGCTGGACGAACGAGTCCGGCGCATCGGCCGCAGTCGCCTGCTTCATGAACTCGGCCCACGCCGGCACCGCCACCACCGCGGCGAAGCCGCGATTCATGATCGGCGCGGGCTTGTCCATGCCGAACCAGACGCCGGTCACCAGGTGCGATGTATATCCGATGAACCACGCGTCGGTGTAGTTGTCGGTCGTTCCGGTCTTCCCTGCGGCCGGCAGTGTGAAGCCCGCGGCGCGGACGCCGGTCGCGGTACCGGAACCGATCACGTCGGACAGCATGCTGTTCATCAGATACGCCGTCGCGGCGGTAACCGCCTGATGGCGGGCAGCGGTATCCCCCCAGACCTCGCGCCCATTCTGATCCTGCACCCGCACGATGAGGTGCGGGCTGACGGCCATCCCCTCGTTGGCGAAAACCCCGTAGGCCGACGTCAGTTCCAGCAGCGTGACGCCGCCGGTGCCTAGCGCCAGCGAGGCGACCGCCGGCAGACGCGACTCGATGCCCATCCGTTGCGCGTAGTAGGTCGCCTGGCTGTAGCCGACCTGCTGCAGGAGTTGAGCGGCGGCACGATTGCTCGAAATCTTGAGCGCGGTGCGAAGCGTG
>JANPCT010000155.1:0-3231 GCA_031431095.1 Acidobacteriota bacterium
GGCGTGCCGGCGCTGGATCCGGACTCGGGGATCGACTACGTCGGCAAATCCGCCGAGTGGGGCAAGGCGAAGCGTGACGAGTACACCGACAAGGACTATCACGCGCCCTCCGATCAGGTGAAGCCGGACTGGGACCTGACCGGCGCGATCGACGATGCGCAGCTGCTGATGGCCGTCGGCTACCGGGTCGCGAACGCCGACCGGATGCCGCAGTGGCGGCCGGGCAATGAGTTCAAGGCGAAGCGCGACGCGATGTTGAAGAAATGACGGGAAACCATTTGAGGAGTACGAATTGCCATATCCAGAGATGCTGATTGCCCCCATGCGCGGGGAGATGACCGCAATGGGCGCGAAAGAGCTGAAGACCGCCGCGGATGTCGATGCCGCGGTGAAGCACACCAAAGGCACGCTCATGATCGTCGTCAATTCGGTGTGCGGTTGTGCCGCCGGCAAGGCGAGGCCGGGTATCGCCCTGGCGATGCAGCACCGCGTCAAGCCCGACGCACTCGCGACCGTATTCGCCGGCGGTGACGTCGAGGCCACCGATCGCGCGCGGAGCTACTTCACCGGCCACGCGCCCTCGTCGCCCTCGATCGGAATCCTTCGCGACGGCAAGCTCGTCTACATGCTCGAGCGGCGCGACATCGAGACACGATCCGCCGAGATGATCGCGACGGAGCTGACCCGCGCGTTCGACCAGGTCTGCGCGCCGGCAACGGCCTAAGCGAGTGTGTGTGAATTCCGCCTGAAGGCGGAAACTACAAGGCCCTTAGTGGGAGTTCCTGCGTTAGTTGGACTTTCTGTAGTTTCCGCCTTCAGGCGGAAGGTCCGGGAGCGCCACTTTTTCAGCACCCTGCGAGAGGCAGGCCGTCCGGCGGGAGCGTGAAACGGTTACTGCCGCTCGCGCGGTTCTTCGAGGTAGGTGTAGCCCTGGAGGCCTTCTTCGTAGAACTCCAGCAGCCGGCCGGATTCGCCGTAGGTGAGACGGCCCTCGCGCACGGCAAGCTCGACGTCGTGGCGCAGCTTCTTCACCAGCATGTCGGCGTCGAACTCCACATAGTCGAGAACCTCGCGGACCGTGTCGCCCTTGATGACCGCGTCGAGGACGACGTTGCCCTGCGCGTCGAGGCTCACGTGAACGGCGTGCGTATCGCCGAACAGGTTGTGGAGGTCGCCGAGGATCTCCTGGTAGGCGCCGACCAGGAAGACGCCGAGGTAGTACGGCTCGTCGTTCACCGTGTGCAGCGGCAGCGTCTTCTTGACGTCGCGACGGTCGATGAACGAATCGATCTTGCCGTCGGAGTCGCAGGTGATGTCGCCGAGCACGGCGTGGTGCGTGGGCGCGCGATTCAGATTGTGAATCGGCATCACCGGGAAGAGCTGTTTGATGGCCCAGCTGTCGGGGATTGACTGAAACAGCGAGAAGTTGCAGAAATAGGTATCCGCCATCGCATCGTCGAGGGCCTGCAGATCCTCGGGGATGTCGTCCATCTGCGCCACGAGCTTTTTCAGCTTCACCAGGATCGCCCAGTAGAGGCTTTCGGCCTGGCTGCGCTGCTCGAGCGGCAGGTAGCCGCCGGTGAACAGGTTCATCGCCATGTCCAGCGCCTGCTGCGCGTCGTGGTAACTCTCGAGGGCGTTACGTGCCGACAGGTTCTGATGGGTCTCCATCAAATCGATGACGGGCTGCTCGACTTCGTCGGCGGAGATCGCGTCCGGAATCTTTTCCTCGCCGAACGCCGAGACCCCCAGGACGTTGAAAATCAGGATGCTGTGGTACGCGACGATGGCGCGGCCGCTCTCCGACACGATGGTCGGGTGCTTGACGCCGGCGTCGTCGCACACTGTCTGGATGTGGTAGACGACGTCGTTGGCGTATTCCTCCAGCGTGTAGTTGACGCTGGACTCGAAGTTGGTCTGCGAACCGTCGTAGTCGACGCCCAGACCGCCGCCGACGTCCAGGAGCTCGAGCCCCGCGCCTGCCTTGACAAGTTCGGTGTAGATGCGAGCCGCCTCGTTGAGCGCCCCCTTGACGATGCGGATGTTCGGGATCTGGCTGCCGAGGTGAAAGTGCAGCAGCTTGAAGCAGTCCTGCATGCCGAGCGCCTTGAGCTCTTCGAGACCACGCAGGACTTCGGCGACGGTCAGGCCGAACTTCGATCGGTAGCCGCCCGACCCCTGCCAGCGGCCGCTGCCCCTGGCGGCAAGCTTCACCCGCATGCCGATCTGCGGGCGGACGCCGACCTTCTCGGCATACTTGAGAATCAAGCCGAGCTCAGTGTACTTCTCGACGACGGGGATGATGTTGCGCCCGATTTTCTGCGCCAGCATCGCCGCCTCGATGTACTCGGCATCCTTGAAGCCGTTACAGATGATCGGCGTGTCGTTGGTGGCCATCGCCGACACGGCGAGCAGTTCGGGCTTGCTGCCGGCCTCGAGACCGAAGCCGTACTCCGCGCCGAAGTTCAGCACTTCCTCGACCACCTGCCGCTGCTGGTTCACCTTGATCGGGTAGACGCAGCAGTAGCGCCCGCTGTACTGGTGCTGGGCGATGGCGGCCTTGAACGCGTCGTGGATGTCGGAGAGCCGGTGCCGGAGGATGTCGCTGAAGCGGATGAGCAGGGGCAGGTTGATGCCACGGGCCTGGAGGTCGTCGGCCAGCTGCTTCAGATCGATGGCGGCCGAGGGGTCCTTGGTCGGGTGGACCATGACGTTGCCGGCGCTGCTGATCGAGAAGTAGCCCTTGCCCCAGCGGGGCACCTCGTAGAGTTCGCTTGCGTCCGAGACGCTCCAGACCTCACCGGCGCCTACGTGCTTGAGGCGCCCGCCTGTTGTGCTCATGGGCAATGATGATAAACGGTTTTCTTCGTGATGCACGCGCAAACTTTCGCCATCTGCCTTCGTGCGTTCGCGCCATCGTGAGTGTGACCGGCTTCCTCCGGAGATCATGGGCTACAATTTCGTCTCCATGCCCGTCGCCCACGACGAAAGTGTAGCAAGCCCCCGCGGCGCGACCCGCGAGATCCGCCGGCTCTCCTCGCTCATCGAGATCAGCCAGGCGTTGTCCGGGACCCTGAACCTGACCTCGGCGCTGCCGCAGGCGCTTGACGTGCTCGAACGGCATCATCAGGTGGTCCGCAGCGCTGTCACGCTGCTCGAGGAGGACACGCGCGAGCTGGTGATTCGGGCCTCGACCGGCCTTACGGCCGACGGCCAGCGCGCCCGGTACCG
>JANPCT010000156.1:0-1925 GCA_031431095.1 Acidobacteriota bacterium
CAGCGACGACGTCCGCCAGGCGATCAAGCAGAATCGCAAGATTGTAATCGGCGAGCGAACGATCGTGACGCCCGCCGCCCGGGACCTCGGGGACCAGCACCGACTGTTCGTTCAGGCGAGCTGGCCGCGCTGAGCGGCGGCGAGGTGCGGGTGAGGTGTGAGGTCGTGGTCCTCGCGCCTGCAGAATTCCGTTACTGTTGAGCCAATGGCCTTTACGGTTGACCAGGGCGCCTGAGGTTGCTACTCTTACCACCCCAGCACCTGAAGCGCTCCGTCCCCGGCGGGGCATCGAATCGTCCGACGACCTCAACAGGGCAAGCGGTTTGCAGCACGGCTCATCCGTGGCTCACCGCTGAACCCCGGTAGTTGTGGAGCGCTAAGTATGATGCGAAGGACACTCGCAGCCGGATTCTGTGTGGCGTTGACGGCTTGCGGCGGCCACGCGAAGCCGCAGGTCACTGCCGCGGCGCCCCCACCGCGCCCGGCCGCCGTCACCCCTCAGACGCCCGCGGCGCCGAAGCCCGCGCCGGACCCGATCTCCACCCTGATTGCGACCTCTCAACATCATTTCGAAGCCGGTGAGCGCGAGCTCAAAGCCGGCCACCTGGACAAGGCGCGCGACGCGTTCGACCGCGCGGTCGAAGTGCTGCTCGAGTCCCCCTACGGCGCGCGCACCGAGGCCCGCATGCGCGAGCACTTCGACCGGCTGATCGACCGCGTCAACGCCTACGAGATCACCGCGCTCGCCCAGGGTGACGGCTTCACCGAAAAACGCTACGAAGCAGCCCCCATCGACGAGATCCTGAAGAACGCGACCACGTTCCCGGCGCCCACCGCCGATGCCGCCACCAAGGCTGCGGTCAAGGCGGATTTCGAACACAACCCGCACGACATCCCCATCCCTGAGCATGCGAAGGTCCTCTCGTACGTCGAAGTGTTCCAGGGACGCATGCACGAGTACATCCAGGACAGCCTGGTGCGCGGCGCGAAGTACATGCCGATGATCCAGTCGGTGTTCCGCGCCGAAGGGCTGCCCCTCGACCTCGCCTACATCCCGATCATCGAAAGCTCGTTCAAGACCAATGCGGTGTCGAAGGCGAGCGCCAAGGGTCCGTGGCAGTTCATGCGGCCTACGGCGAAGGAACACGGGCTGAAGACCGACTGGTTCATCGACGAGCGGTCGGACCCTGAAAAGGCGACCGTGGCGGCAGCGAAGTACCTGAAGACGCTCAGCAAGATGTTCAACGGGGACTGGAGCCTGGTCCTGGCGGCTTACAACGGCGGTCCCGGACGCGTGTCGCGCGCCATCAAGAAGTCGGGGCTCGACGACTTCTGGCGCCTGTCCGCAAGCTCGAAGTTCCTGCCGCGTGAAACGCGTGAGTACGTCCCGCTCATCATGGCCGCGATGATCGTCGGCCGAAACCCGGCGCAATACGGCTTCGAGGCGGTGACCGCGGCGGCGATCGGCTACGACAAGGTGGCGATGCCGCGCGCCATCGACCTTCGCCGCGTTGCCGAGTGGACCGGGACCTCGGTCGACGAGATCCAGGCGCTGAACCCCGAGTTGCGGCGCTGGACGACGCCGGTCAAATATCCGCAGTACGAAGTGAAAGTGCCGAGGGGCACCGCGGAACGTCTCAATGCGCGGCTCGCCGACGCATCCCCTGCGGACTTCTCCGCGCTCAAGTGGTACTCGGCCAAGAAAAGCGAGACGCTGCTGACCGTCGCGCGCCGCTTCGGTGTGTCGCGCGCCGACGTCGCCGAGGCGAACAACCTGACCGCCAAATCGCGGCTGCACACCGGCCAGGAGTTGATCATCCCGCGCGCGCCGGCGACACTGCTGGCGGCTCGCGCCGAGCGGGCCGTCCCGAGCGCGGTCGCGTCACGGGCCATCGCACAGCCGGTCGAAGCAGCAGCCGTCGCCG
>JANPCT010000157.1:0-3338 GCA_031431095.1 Acidobacteriota bacterium
GGACCGGCTGCCGCGCCCCGCGTCATCCTCGCCACGAACATCGCCGAGACGTCGTTGACTGTCCCGGGGGTGACGGCCGTGGTCGACTCAGGCCTCCATAAAGTGGCGCGCTACGATCCCGGCCGTGGCATCGATTCCCTCGAACTCGAGCGAATTGCGGCCGACGCGGCCGAGCAGCGCGCCGGGAGAGCCGGACGGCTGGGACCGGGTCGTGTCCGCCGGTTGTGGGACGCCGCGGACCGGCTCAGGCCGCGCGGCGACGCCGAGATCCATCGCGTCGACCTCGCTGACGCCGCGCTCGCGATCCTGGTCTGGGGTGGCGATCCCCGCACCTTCGAATGGTTCGACCCGCCGTCGGTCGATCGAGTCGATGCCGCGCTCTCACTCCTACAGCAGCTCGGCGCCGTGCGCGACGGGCGCATCACGCCGCTCGGGACACGGATGCAGCGGCTGCCGCTCCATCCGCGTCTCGCCCGCATGCTGCTCGAAGGACGAGGCAATCCGGCCGTGGCACTCGCATGCGCCTTTATCTCGGAACGGCACGCCTTTGTTCGCCATCCATCGACGACGGAGAGCGATCTGTTATCGGCGGTTGACGATCCGCAGGGAGTGCCGCCTCACGTTCGTGACGTCGCGCGCCGGCTGAGCGATCTCGCTCGTTACGTCCAGGCTGAAAGACCGCAGGCGGACGGAACCGCCAGCTTCCTGCGTGCAATCTTCTGCGGCTACCCCGACCGCGTCGCCCGCCGGCGCGCGGCGGGATCGGCGAAATTCCTGCTCGCGTCGGGTCATGGCGCCGTGCTCGGACCAGGCAGCGGCGTGCGCGATCCGGAGTTCATCGTCGCCGTTGACGTGCAGGCGGCGCGCCGCGGTGAAGTCGCGGAAGCAAGCATCAGGATGGCGAGCGGGATCGACCCTGCATGGCTCAGGCCGGGCCGCAACACGCCGGGCTCTTCCGCCTTCACCAGGGTCGTGCACCAGTTCGATGCGGCAATCGGACGCGTGCGCGCGTTCGAGCGCGACTACTACGGCGAGATCGTGGTCGCGGAACGCCATGCGAAGGGGGATCCTCTCATCGTCGCGCAGCTCGTCGCGGAAGGGTACTTGGCGCGCGGGTGGAGTGATGCCGACGTGCAGCTGTTCAGGCGGATGCGCTTCGCAGGCATGACGGTGGAGCCTGGCGCGTTGCTGCAGGCCGCCGCCGCCGGGCGCGACGCCTTGTCCGACATCGACCTCCGCGCCGGGGTGGACTGGTCGGGGGCGCGCGATCTCGATCGCCTCGCGCCCGAGACTCTGGCGATGCCGAGTGGCCGTTCGACGCGGCTTCAGTATCAGGAAGACGGAGCGGTTGTCGCCGCAGTCAAGCTGCAGGAGCTGTTCGGGCTCGCGGAATCGCCTCGGCTCGGTGCGCGCCGTGAGCCCGTCGTCTTCGAACTCCTCGCACCCAACGGCCGCCCGGTGCAGACGACAAGGGATTTGCGCAGCTTCTGGGACACGACGTATCGGGAGGTGCGAAAGGAGTTGCGCGGCCGCTACCCGCGGCATCCGTGGCCGGAAGATCCGTGGACGGCTCCGCCGACGGCGCGTCCCACCCGGAGACGCGGCCCCTGAGGCGCGACGAGGCCGGGCGGTTAAACCTCCGGGCATCCGCGCGTGTCTAAGACAACGGCATGCGGATTCTTCGCGGATTGACCAGCCGGCTCCTGCCATGCGGCTGCCTGGCGGGAGTTTACGAGACATACGACGGCCCCGTCGTGACACTGCTGGACGAGAAACTCACCGCATGTGCGGATCCGCGGCACATGGAGGGTAAAGAAGTTCCCACCACGGCGATCGACAATCGTTTGACCGAGCCCACCGGACGGTCCCCTTCTACAGGCCAGCGCTGAGTCTTCGGCTGAGCTGCCGCCCTCGTCTGTCACATCTCCGCGCTTGAGCTTCGCAACACCAGGCCCGGAGCCTCTCGCCGCGCGTCGTACAATCAATCACTTCGATGAGAGTCGCGACGTGGAACGTCAACGGCATCCGGGCGCGGCATACGCAGGTCCAGGACTGGGTCGAACGCGAGCAGCCGGACGTCGTCTGTCTCCAGGAAATAAAGGCTGCGCCCGACCAGGTGCCTGCATCGCTGTGCGAGATGGAGGGGTATTGGTGCTACTGGCACGGAACGAGGGGATATTCCGGCGTCGGACTGCATGTGCGGAAATCCTTCTCGCCCGACCGGCCCGCCTTCGATCACCCCGCCTTCGACTTTGAAAACCGCATCGTCACCGCCGTCGTGCGCGGCGTCACCTTCGCCTCGATCTACGTTCCCAACGGCGGAAAGGACTATCCCGCGAAGCTGCGCTTCCTCGAGGCCCTGCGGCAGTACACGTCTGATCTCCGGCATTCCGGACAGCCGGCGGTTCTCTGCGGCGATCTGAACATCGCGCGTACCGAAATGGACGTGCACCCGAAAGAACGCAAGCCTCGTGCGATCGGCCAGTTGCCTGAGGAGCGGGCGCTGCTCGAAGCGATCATCGGCAACGGTCTCGTCGATACCGGCCGCGCCCTGGACCCGGAGAATGCGGAGATGTTCACCTGGTGGGCGCCGTGGCGCGATATGAAGGCGCGCAACATCGGGTGGCGGCTGGATTACGTGCTCGCCAGCGCTGACATTTACGCCGGCGTCGACGGTTGTGCGATCCAGCGCGACGTCGGCACCAGCGATCACGGTCCGGTGGTTGCGACCTTCGCGGGCTTCGAGCCGCCGCGGCTGCCCGCCGGGGGCGCGAATCACGATGCGAGCGTCCCCGCAGTACCTGGCCGCCTGTTCGCCCCACCCGTTGCGGTAACCGGAGTAGTCTGCAAGGAGACGCATGCCTAGGCACCTGCTCGCGATCGTGACGGCGGTGACGGCGGTCGTGGTCACGCTCGGCGCGGCACAACCGCCGCCCGCGCCGCAGTCTTCGCCGTCAGCCCCTGCCCAGCAGCCTCCACCCTCTCAGCCGACCCCGGTGTTCAGGACCGGAACGAATCAGGTTCGCGTCGACGTGACGGTGCTCGACCGCAAAGGCGAACCCGTTACCAACCTGACCAGGGAAGACTTCGACGTCCGGGAGGATGGCGTCGAGCAGACGATCGACACGATCAAGCTGATCGAAGCCAACGGCGACGCACCGGCGGACGACACTTCCCTTCCAATCCGGTCTCCGCAACACGCGGCGGTCGAGGCGGCGCGCGACGACATCCGCGTGTTCGTCATCTTCTGGGACGAGTACCACATCGGCCAGATGGCGCCGGCGATGCGCGCGCGCGGGGCGCTGGAGAATTTGGTCCAGTTCGCGTTCGGGCCCACC
>JANPCT010000158.1:0-3047 GCA_031431095.1 Acidobacteriota bacterium
TCGGGGGCGAACACGGTTGCCCGCGGCATCGACAATCACGGACGCATTGTCGGGTCGTACAGTTATTTTGAGTACATGCTAACGAGTCCGCATCACTACGGCTTTGACGCGTCCGCCACAGGCACTGTCAATTTGTTAGAGAACGTCATTTTTTTCGACGTCAATGACGCGGGCCATGTGGTTGGCGCCAATTACCCGCCGCGCGTCTTTGACCCTCCGCCGGAAGAAGCCTTTATCGTCGGGCCTGGCATCGCGATGATCGTCAGCCACCCCGGGGCCGTGCGGACCGAACCCGATGCGGTGAACAACCTGGATTCAGTGGTCGGCCGTTACTACGACACCTCGACGCAGCATGGATTCGTCTGGACCAACGGGAAATCCGTCGGTATCGACTATCCCGGCGCGGAGGCCACCTGGCTGACTGGAATCAATGACGCCGGGGTCATCGCCGGTAACTACGTACAATCTCAGAGTTCTAGAGGTGCCTTTTTTGCGGTTCCGCGATCGCCGGTGAACCTTACCGTGAATGGCAGCGATGGACCACTGACGCTCAACCGGACCGAGGCACTTCGCGTCGACGTCGCCTTCAAAGCGCCGCCGGCTGGTCAGCTCGAGTCGGCGGAGGTATACATTGGCGTCGTCACGCCCGGTGGGCTGTTGTGGCTGGATCCCATGTCCGGAGTGTTCGTCACCACGCCGACGCGGGCGTTCGCCGGCGCGCTCCCCGATGTTGGTCCAGCGTCCGTCATCAACCTGCCGAATGCCTCAGCAGTCGCACCGGGAGTCTACACATGGTTCGTGGTGGTCGACGACGATGTCAACGGTGTGCCGAACGGCGTGTTTTATGACTTCGTACAGGTGACAATTCGTTGAGGAGCTCTTTCGTACGGCTGCGACAGACGCGCTGCGTCGAGAGGCCCTGACCTGCCGGGTGGTTTTCGGACCAGCCGAAGCTTGAGAGAATGGCCCCTCGGGGACACGAGGAGCCATGAAAAAGACGCGATTCACGGAAGAGCAGATGGTAAGGATACGGGGCGGAGTTGCGGAAGCACGGGCGATGAGCCAGCAGCGCAGCGCGTTCACCCACCGGCGGTATCCCTTGACGATGGTCTGCGCGAGCTACCGGGTCCCGCGGGCCACGGTCTACGCGCAGTCGGGACCGGCGGACGCCGCGCCACCGCTGGCGCGGGCGAAAGGCGGGCCGAAGACGGCGGTGTCCGACGTGGTCCTGACCGACGCGATCCGGCAGGTGCTGGCCGACGGGCCGTTCCACGGCGAAGGACATCGCAAGATGCGGGTCCGCCGGCGCATGTTGCCCAGTCCACGACTAGGAGCGCAGAGGGCCTCGGCCGAGAGGCCGTCGCCGTTGTCACGAATGCTTAGCAGCACGTGACGGCCGTCAAGCGAGAGTCCAGCCGACACCACCACTCGGTGGCGTCAGCGTGCTTGATGACATGGGCGATCGCTTCCTGGACGATCCGCAGCACTTGGAGCAGGTCGCGCAGTGCGAGTCCCGTCGGGGGAATGTCGGCGACCTCCCTCGCAACGTCAACTCCTGGTGCGCGAGCTTCTCGCTGACACGATAGCGGAGCGCCACCACCGTGTTGCTCAGTTTTCCTGCGTTCTTTCAGCCATCGACGGCGTATACCTTCAGAGTTCGCGCACCCATCGGCCCTCGGTGTGGCTTCTGAACAACGCCGTCATCCGGTTTGCTGATGAGGACGGTGAAACGATCAGGATGAGGTTCGACGAAGCTTTGCGTCAGTTCAGCGTATGGACGACCACAGCGGTGCGTTCGGCCCCGGAGTGCCAGCGGGCCAGAAGACCAAGCTCAAAGGGCGACGCGCAGTTATTTCTCGAGACCATCAAAGTGCGTGGAGCGGACCGACGGGCCGAGTGTGGTGTTGGGGATTCAAGAATTCGTCAGCTCAGGAGCCCAAGGCGCTGCACTGTCCAGTACGCGCCGACGAGCGCGATGGCGAACGACGCCGGAACGGCGACGCGCTCGCGCGGACGGTCCATCAGCGGCTGGAGGAGCGACAGCAGCGCCGCGGCCGCCGCGATCACGGTCAGCTGTCCGAGCTCCACGCCGACATTGAAGCTGATCAGGGCCGGCGCCAGCTGGCCGCTCGGAAGACCCAACTCCGTCAGCACGCCGGCAAACCCGAGTCCGTGCAGGAGCCCGAATGCGAACACGACCGCGAGGCGCCACGCGCGTAGCCGGTCGGTGAGAAGGTTCTCTACGGCCACATACACGATCGACACGGCGATCAGCGGCTCGACGAACGCCGGCGCGGCATGCACGACCCCGGTCATCGCCAGGGCCAGCGTCACCGAGTGCGCGATCGTGAAGGCCGTCACCTGGGCCAGGACGGGCCGCCAGCGCGTGCTGCTGAGAAAAATCCCGAGCACGAACAGCACGTGATCGATCCCGAGCGGCACGATGTGGGTGAAGCCCAGGCGCAGGTAGCGCGCGACGGTCTGGCCAGACGAAGTTCCGGAGTTGTCCGCGCTGAAGGGCAGGCTCGTCCCCCCCACTACGATCCACTCGGTGCGCACCACCTTTCCCTGCGCGTCGTGGAGCACCAAGGCGTAGGGCAGCATGGCCCCGCTGAACGAGAGGGTGCACGCGCCGGACAGTCGCGCGGTCGTGAACCGCATCGCTGCCCTGCGGCTCGCCTCATCGTCCCATCGGACATCTCCGGGTCGCACCGCCGCGGGACGGCCGCCGCAATTGAGGGTGAGGAGGCCGCCAATCCCCGTTGCGGCGCCGCCGAGCGCCTTCAACAGGCCGGCGGCAGCATCCGCGTCCCGCTCCACCGGACGGGCCACTCCGGCATGGAGGAGCAGCGCGCGGGCATCGGCGTACAGCGTAATCTGGGTCTCCTCGGCGCGCGTCGCAACCTCCAGGTGGGTGCTCCCGAGGTCGTGCGCCGCCGCGGGACCCGTGGCGGCGGCGACGAGCATCATGGATCTCGCCGCCAGCGCGCAGACGCGCCTACCGACGGGCAATCCGGCTTTCCTTTTCTCCGGCGGCGAGGCGTGCG
>JANPCT010000159.1:0-5845 GCA_031431095.1 Acidobacteriota bacterium
GGCTCCGCGCATCACGGGGGTGTGCACCGCGCTGAACCCTTCGTCGCGTTAAGATCAGATAAATTGAACGATCGCCTCTTCACGCCGCGCTTCTTCGTTCTGTGCGGCTTCTCATTCACAGTCTTCCTCTCCGCGTTCCAGCTGCTGCCCACGGCGCCGTTTCATATCCTCGCGCTTGGCGGCGGCACCTCGGCGGCAGGATTGTTTCTCGGCTTTCTAACCTACGCGTCAGCGTTCTCGGCCCCCGTCACCGGCACGCTTGCGGATCGCATCGGCACACGGCGGATGCTGATCGTGTCGAGCGTTGCGATCACCGGTTTTTCGTTCGCTTACGCATTCATCCCGAGCTACAAGGTGATGCTGGCGCTGGTGCTGGTGCACGGCGTGTTCTGGTCCGGGCTGCTGACGGGATCGGCCGCCTACATGACCAATATCCTCCCCGCGAGCCGGCGGGCGGAGGGCATTTCGTACTGGGGGCTCTCTACGATCGCGGCGATTGCGGTCGCGCCGACGATCGGCTTCTGGGTGCACCACTTCGGCTGGCGGACACTCTGTCTTGAGGCTGCAGTCCTGAACATCCTGATGGCGATCATCGCGTGGCGCCTGCCGCCGCAGCCGCTTGCGGTCAGGGCGCCCGGAGCGCGCAAGGAACGCCTGATCGAGTGGCGCATCCTCGTTCTCTCCTTCACTTTGTTCCTGTACTCCTTCGGGTATGGCGGCATCACGAGCTTCACCGCGCTCTACGCCGACGCAAATGGCGTGACGCCGAAAGGCATCTATCTGACGACGCTTGCGGTCGTCATCCTCGTGACGAGACCGTGGGCGGGGCGTCTCGGCGACAGATTCGGGTATCGGCGGATCTTCCTGCCGTGCCTGGTACTCATTGCGGCCGGCCTGTCATTCCTGACGTTTGGCGGGTCGCGCTTCTGGCTGATGCTGTCGGCGACCGTCTTCGGCGCAGGATTCGGGACCGCCTATCCGATGTTCGCGAGCTACGTGATGCGGCACGTCGCGCCCGACCGCCGCGGGGCGGCGTTCGGCGCGATCCTCGCCTGTTTCGATACCGGGATCGGAACAGGCTCGACGAGCATGGGTTGGATCATCGGCCGCCACGGATTCGCTGCAGCGTTCGGCACCGCCGCGGCCCTGTCGGTGCTCGCACTGCCGTACTTCCTGGTTGCCGACCGCGCGCTGCGACGTCCCCCATCACCTCCCAACAATCAGTAGAGGTGCGCCCCGAGCACTGCGCCGTCTTCATCGGATCCACGCCTCGAGTGCCGTCACTCATAAAAAAGGGCGAGCGCCGCGAACGGAGCCCGCCCTCGATCGCGTCGTGAAGAACTACGGGTGCTTCAGCGCGGGGATGTCGGTCGAGAGCCCCCAGCTGCGGTTGAACAGCCCGCGCACGTACCAGATGCCGTCCGACGGACGGAACACTGCGATATCAACCTTGCCGTCGCCATCGTAGTCAGCAGGTACGACGAAGTCGCCGCTGAGGCCCCAGTCGGCGATGGTGGTCGAGCCATCGATCGACGACTTGATGAACCAGCGTCCGAGTGGCGGCCGGAACACCGCAAGGTCGGCCCGTCCGTCGCCGTCGAAATCCGCCGCCGACGGCACGTCGCCGCTCAGGCCCCAGTCCGGTGACGCGGTCGCGCCGGTCATGCGGTTGTAGATGAACCATTTCCCGGCCGACGGACGGAAGACGACGAGGTCGCTGACGCCGTCGCCATCGAAATCGCCCGGTACCGGGACGTCAGTCGAAACGCCCCAGTCGTACTGCACCGTCGTGCCGTTCGACGACAGCAGGATCACCCATCGTCCGTCGGAGGGACGGTACACCGCGATATCGGTCCTGCCGTCGCCGTCGTAGTCGGCCGGCACCGGCGTGTCGGTCGTCAGGCCGAAGTCCTGCGACGTGAACGTGGTGTAGTTCGTGTACGACTGCAGGACCAGCCAGCGGCCGAGCGACGGACGATAGACCGCCGGATCCAGCGTGCCGTCGCCATCGTAGTCGCGGCCGACAGGGACGTCGCTGCTGAGGCCCCACGAGCGAATGGTGTAGTCGGTCATGCCGCTCAACGATCGCAGCGAGACCCAGTCGCCCGTGGACGGACGATAGACGGTAAGGTCCGCCTGGCGATCGCCGTCGTAGTCGCCGAACCGCGTCCGCACCGGCGGCCTGGCGCGGCCGAGCGGACGCACGTTCGGAAGCGGGTATTCGATGATGATGCCGGAGTGATCGGAGGGAGACTGGTTACCGGGGCTGACCATGCCGAAGCGCCTCATCGAGAGCGGGCTCATGTTGCGCGACCAGCTGTAGTCGATGCGCTTCCACACGTTCCCATTGGGCGTGCCGCAGCCCTTGCGATTCCACATGCCCGTGAATCCACCGGCCATACCGTTGAGCGACGCCCACGCGTCCAGATACCCGGCGTCGGTCAGCATCTGTATCGGCGCGTTGCGCGGGTTCTGGCCGCAGACCACTTGTGTGCCGCCAAAGATGTTCAGGTCGCCGATCAGGACCTGCGGGCCCACGCCGGGAACGAGGTTGAGGAAGTCGATCGTCTGCTGCGCCTGTGTCTCGTAGGCGGTGGTCTTCGCCCACTCATTAGGTCCCGACGCGTACCAATGTGCCGTGAACACTATGACGCTGTCGGAGCAGAGCGCGTCGAGGCAGACCGGTGTACGCAGCACCCACATGGTGTCGGCTGGATTCGTGTTGAGGCTGGTATCGAGCTGCGTCCACTGTTCGGGTCCCGCGAAGCCATATCTCGCCACCAGCGCGACGCCGTTGCGCTCGGTGCTGTTTCCCAGCCACCCCAACGCAGTCTTGACGGCAGCAGGGGTCGCGCACCGCCACGCCTCGGCGAGACCCAGCGCGACGATGCTCGGATCATTGCCGACCTTTGCCGCGAGCTCCGCCTGCACCTCACCGACTCCCCAGGCGTTGATCGGCTGCGACCGATCCGTGCAGTTGCTGGTGTCCGCAAAGGTCGCCGGGAAACCGGGCAACGCAATCTGTCCTTTTCCGCTCTTGATATTGAGGAACGCGACCTTGAAGCTGGTCGGACCGGCCTGCGCCGCGAGGGGCGAACTCAGAAGGAGGAGCAGAGATGCACCTGCCGCTAAGGCTGAGGTCAGCGCACCTCGGGCGTACACACGCATGGGGCTAGAAACCTTCCTGTCGGGGCGGTCCCGCGGCCGATCGGTGCGGGCGTCGCCAGAGTAGTCGCGACTGCAATATTGTCGCCGTCGTTCGGCGCGGTTCAAGCTGGGCCGGGCGAATTTTCTATGCGCCGCGCTTGATCGCGGCCTCGTCTTCGCTCACGCGTGGGAGGAGAAAACGTCCAGCACCGCGTGCCTCGGCGATCCTCTAGCCGATCGAGCAGCGCGTGGATTTCAGGAAGGCGGAGGCGACGATGGACGGCGCCCCGCTCGAGTTATCCGCGCGTGAGTTCCAGCTGCTGCGCTATTTCCTCGAGCACCGCGGCGACACGCTGACACGTGACGAGTTTCCTTACCGAAGTGTGGGGCTACAACTCGATGCCGTCCACCCGCACGGTTGACGTCCACGTCGCCTGGCTGCGGCAGAGAATCGAGCCCAACCCGCGCCATCCGCATTTCGTGCTCACGGTTCACGGGAGGGGTTACAAGCCTGCCGGCTGAGCGGGCCGGCGCGGCGTCGCGCCCCCGCGATAGACTGGCGCGATGCTGATCGGCCTGGTGTCGGACACGCACGGGCTCGTCCGGCCTGAGCTGTTCGGCGCACTGAATGGGGTCGCGTTAATCCTGCACGCGGGAGACGTCGGCGGGCAGGGCGTGCTCGACGAGTTGCGCGTCATCGCGCCCGTGCATGCCGTTTACGGCAACACCGACACGCCGTTCGAGCCGAATCTGCAGGCCCGCGTCTCGCTGGACGTGGAGGGGGTCTCCGTTCACGTCAGTCACGGCCACGAGGTTGGCAGTCCGACCCCAGCGAAGCTGCTCGCCCGCTACAAGGCGGACGTGCTCATCTTCGGTCATACTCACAGGCCGCTGGTCGAGCGCTCCGGAGCGCGGCTGGTGGTCAACCCCGGCGCCGCCGGACCCAGGCGTTTCAACCTGAAGCCGAGCGTCGCAAAAATGATCGTGAAGGACGGGCGAGCCGACGTAGAGATCGTGTGGTTGTGTCCATGATCAACGACAGTCATTGTCACTTCTTCTCTTCCCGCTTTCTCGACCTGCTGGCGCCGGACGCCGGCGGGGCCGACGCGATTGCCACCGGCCTGCACTGGGACGCGCCCGGGACCGCGACTGAGCTGGGGGATCGCTGGGTCGCGGAGCTCGATCGTCATGGCGTGTCGCGGGTCGTCCTGATCGCGAGCATCCCGGGTGACGCGGTGTCGGTCGCGGAGGCGGTCGCCCATCATCCCGATCGGTTCGTCGGCTTCTTCATGCACAACCCCGCGGGGCAGGACTCTGATGCCGTCCTCGGACGGGCGCTCCAGGAGTACCGGATGGCCGGCATCTGTCTCTTCCCGGCCATGCACGGTTACACGCTGGACGACGAGTGCGTCGGGCGCGTATTTCGCGCCGCTTCCGATCGCGGCGCCGCCGTCTTCGTCCACTGCGGGGTCCTGACGGTGGGCGTGCGCAAGAAGCTCGGGCTGCCGAGCCGCTTCGATCTGCGCCTCGGCGATCCGCTTGCTCTCGCGCGCACGGCGCTCGGCTATCCGGACGTGCCCGTCATCGTGCCGCACTTCGGCGCCGGGTTCTTCCGCGAAGCGCTGATGGCCGCGGATCAGTGTCCGACGATCCACCTCGACACCTCGAGCTCGAACAGCTGGATCCGTTTCGACGGCGGCCAGTCACTCGAGGGGGTCTTCCGCAGCGCGCTCGCCGTCACCGGCGCGTCGCGGCTGCTGTTCGGAACCGATTCGTCCTATTTCCCGCGCGGATGGCAGAGCGGCATCTACGAAGAGCAACAGCGGCTGATGGGCTCCTTGGGCGTGAGCGTCGCGGACCGGACCGCCATCTTCAGCGGCAATTTCGAGCGGCTGTTTCCGGCGTAGCCCCACTCGAACGGGCCTCCTTGCGCGGGGCGTTCACGCGAAGGGGTCGAAGGACGCGAAGGCAGTCGAAGGAGCTTTTACGCGCGGCTCTTTACTCGTCGTAGAAAGACGGCCTCCTTCGACCGCCTTCGACTCCTTCGCGCCCTTCGAGTGAGAAACCCGATCGGTCGTAAAAAGATGGGTTCCTTCGCCCGCCTTCGACTCCTTCGACTCCTTCGAGTGAGAAGACACCCCCGCAACCGATGCGTCCTATAATCCCGCGATGCGAAAAACGCGTGGTTGCTTCGCCGGGTTTGCCGTCGTCATCATCGCCCTTACCGTCCAGACCAGGGCGCAGCGAAGCGGCACCGCGCAGGCGCCGCCAGCTGACCTCGTCCTCATCAACGGCCGTATCGTGACCATGGACGACGGGCGGCCGGAAGCGGAGGCGATTGCGATTAGCAGGGATCGGGTGCAGGCGCTGGGCAGCACCGCGGACATCCGCCAGACGGCCGGTCCCGGAACCCAGGTGATCGACTTGCAGGGGCAGCTCGCCATTCCGGGCTTCATCGAGAGCCACGGTCACTTCACCGGCGTCGGCGGCGCGCAGCTGGAGCTCAACCTGATGAACGTCGAGTCGTGGGACAAGATCGTCGCGATGGTCGCCGAGGCCGTGTCACGGGCCAAGCCCGGACAGTGGATCTACGGCCGCGGCTGGCATCAGGAGAAGTGGACAGCGCGCCCGACGGTGAATGTCGAAGGGTTCCCGACCCATGTGTCGCTCGACAAGGTCTCGCCGAACAACCCGGTTC
>JANPCT010000160.1:0-3506 GCA_031431095.1 Acidobacteriota bacterium
GCCCGCGGAGATCTTCTTGTAGCGGTAGCCGATGTCCACCGACAGCGGTCCACCTTGCAGCAGGACGCCGGTGCCGACGCCGAGCATGGGCCGGGTGCTGTTGATGAAGTTCAGCGCGGTGTCGATGATGGCGTCGGTACGGCCGCCGAGGCCGGAGATGCCGGCGTTCAGGCGCGCGAATCCGGCGGTCGCCTCCGCATACGGGCGGACGGCAGATCGGGGCGACGCCGAGAAGCGCACGCCGCCTTCGCCGTAGAAGGCGGAGACGCGTACGCCAATGCCGGTGAAGTCGAGCACATCGAACAGCGGCGACTTGATGTCGGCGAGACGGCCGGCTTCGCCGATGACCTGCAGGTTCGGCGTGAGCCCAACCGCGACGCGGCCGCCGAACGTCGACGAGACGGCGCTTCCAAAGGTGGCCGTGCCGACGGTGAGGCCGCCGAATCCCTGGACTTCGTTCCTCAGATCCTGTGCCCGTGCGGTCATCGGCATCAAACAGGCTACCGCCAGCGCGATCGCTCCAGTCAGTCTTCGCTTGTTCATCATCTTGAGGACACTCCTGCTGTCTCGCGCACGATCGGAGCAACGGCGGTGCCACGGCACGTTTCGGCAAAACACGCCGTGATTCCGCTTCAGGTTCGGTCGCACGGCGGTCGGGTGACCTCGCGCGCGGACACCTGAACGGGTTTCTACCGGCGTCTATCGAGACGACCGGCGGGGCGTCGTGGGCACCTCTATGGCCGGGGCCGACGGTCGTCAATGTCGGTGACGTATGCATACCCGATGCTCCGGCACGGCCATCTGTGCGAACGCACGGCCCCCGGTCCTCCAGGATCGATCGGGCCTTGCGATAGAGTGTGCGGCATGCTCCCGCGCACTCTCGCGTCCGCTCTGTGTGTTTCCGCGCTTGCCCTCGGGCTCGTGCAGGCGCAGGCGCCGCCGGCGCGACCGGCAGCGGCGCCGCGCGCCCGCGCCGTAGCCGCCGCGCAGCGGCCGGCGTTCGCAGCGATGATGCCCGCCGTCGATCCGGCGCTGTTCACCGGCCTCAAGTACCGCCTCGTCGGTCCTTCCCGCGGCGGGCGCGTGACGGCCGTTACGGGTGTACCCTCGCAGCCGCGCACCTTTTATATGGGGGTCGCCAGCGGCGGCCTGTTCCGCACCACCGACGGCGGGGCCAGCTGGGTTCCACTCACGGACGGCAAGGTCCCGCTCGGCTCGACGGGCTCGATTGCCGTGGCCGACTCGGACCCGAAGGTGATCTATCTCGGCACCGGATCGGACGGCGTGCGGAGCAACGTCTCGACCGGCCGCGGTGTCTACAAATCGATCGACGCGGGGGAGACGTGGCAGTTTGCCGGCCTCTACAACGCCGGTCAGATTGGCGCCGTGCGCATTCACCCGAACAATCCGGACATCGCCTGGGTGTCGGCCGTCGGCGACGCGTTCAAGGCCAATGCCGAACGAGGCGTCTTCAAGACCACCGACGGCGGCAAGACCTGGAAGAAGGTCCTGTTCGTGTCCGACACCGTTGGCGCGATGGACGTCGAGCTGCAGCCGGGTCATCCGAACGTGGTCTACGCCTGGATGTCGCGGCTCGAGCGCAAGCCGTGGACGATCATCAGCGGCTCGAAGGACGGCGGCTTCTACAAGAGCACGGACGGCGGCGAGCACTTCACGAAAATCACGGCAGGCCTGCCGGCGGAGTTGCTCGGCAAGGCCAACCTTGCCGTGACCGCGGCCAGACCGGATCGCCTGTATGCGCTGATCGAGGCGAAGCCGTCGGCGGGGTTCTACCGGTCCGACGACGCAGGGCAGACGTGGTCGCTGGTCAATCCGCAGCCCTCGCTGCTGCAGCGCCCCTTCTACTACGCGACTCTCGGCGCCGATCCGACCAACGCCGACGTCGTCTATGCCGGCGCCGAGAGCTTCTTCAAGTCGGTCGACGCCGGCAAGACCTTCACCACGATGCGCACACCGCATGGCGACAACCACGACATCTGGATCAACCCCACCGACGGCAACACGATGATCCAGTCGAACGACGGCGGCGCCAACGTCTCGTTCGACGGCGGCCGCACGTGGTCGTCGCAGATGAACCAGCCGACCTCCGAGATTTACGGCGTGTGGCTGGACGAGCAGTTCCCCTACAAGATCTACGGCGCGCAGCAGGACAGCAGCACCGTCATCCTGTCGAGCGCGGCGGACCCGTACAACCTCGCGGACTGGCGCGGCGGCCCGGGCTGCGAAACCGGGCCGATCATGCCGCATCCGCGCAATCCGGAGATCGTCTACGGTTCCTGCAAGGGGCAGTACGGGGTCATGGATTTGCGCACGGGGCAGGAGAAGAACTATTGGATCGGCGGTCAGTCGCTCTACGGCAATCCCGGGAAAGACCTCATCCTTCGCTTCCAGCGCGTGTCGCCGATGGCCACCTCGCCCCACGATCCCGACGTGCTGTATTACGGCTCGCAGTACCTGCATCGCACGCGCGACAAGGGTGTGACGTGGGAGAGAATCTCGCCCGACCTGACCGCCTTTCCGCCGTGCTGCCAGGGCGCCAGCGGCGAGCCGATCACGCGTGACGTCACCGGCGAAGAGTTCTACAGCACCCTCTACGCGATTGCGGAGTCGCCGCTCGAGAAGGGTGTGATCTGGACCGGCTCGAACGACGGTCCGTTTCACGTCACACGCGACAACGGCAAGTCGTGGGTCAACGTCACGCCCCCGGACCTCGAGAGCGGCGGCCGCGTCCAGTTCATCGATGCCTCGCCGCACCGCCGCGGTTCCGCCTACTTTGCCGCCTATCGCTACCTGCTCGGCGACTACGCCCCCTATATCTACAAGACCGATGACTACGGCAGGACCTGGACGCACCTGACCGACGGCAAGAACGGGATTCCCGCCGACACGCCCACGCGCGTGGTGCGTGAAGATCCGGATCGTCCGGGGCTGCTGTACGCCGGCACCGAGTTCGGGATGTACATCTCGTTCGACAACGGCGCGCACTGGCAGCCGTTCAACCTGAACCTGCCGCAGATCCCGATCACCGACATCAAGGTCCACCACAGGGATCTCGTGGTCTCGACGCAGGGCCGCGCCGTCTGGATACTCGACAACCTCAGTATGCTGCACCAGGTGACGCCGCACGTCACGACCTCGGCGGCGCACCTCTATAAGCCGCGTGACGGCTACCGCACGCGCGTCAACCCGGCGGTACTCGGCCCCGTCATCGACTACTACCTGCCGGCGTCCGCCTCGGGACCCGTGACCCTCGAGATCCTCGACGCCTCCGGCGCGGTCGTGAACAGTTACAACAGCGAGGCACCCGTCGGTGGCGGCGGCCGTGGACGCGGCGGACGCAGCGGCAATGCCGGCGCCTCCCCCGCGGTGACGACGGGCGCAGCACCCGCGCAGACAGCCAGCGCGTCGATGACGACCAGCATGGAGGCGCCCGATCCGGAAGCGACCGGCGGAGGCGGACGCGGGCGCGGCGGTCCGCCGCCGAG
>JANPCT010000161.1:0-3574 GCA_031431095.1 Acidobacteriota bacterium
GGACGCTTTCCGCCGCAACACGGCGTGCGCGACAACGGCGGCTACTTCCTCAACGACAAGGAACAGACGCTCGCGGAAACGCTGAAGGCGCGTGGTTACGCAACCGCAGGGTTCATTGCCGCCTACGTGCTCGACTCGAAGTGGGGGATCGCGCAGGGCTTCGACACCTACTTCGACGACTTCGATCTGTCGAAGTACAAGGTCTTCTCGATGGGCGCCATCCAGCGGCCGGGCAACGAGGTCGTCGATCACGCCCTCCCGTGGATTGACGCGCACCGGGCGAAGCCGTTCTTCGCGTGGGTGCACTTGTATGACGCGCACGCCCCCTACGATCCGCCGGAACCCTTCAGAAGCCGCTACCCGGGCGATGCCTATCAGGGAGAGATCTCCTTCGCCGATGCACAAGTGGGCCGCGTCGTGCAGTTCCTCCGCGACCGCGACCTCTACGATCGCACGGTGATCGTCGTGCTGGGCGATCACGGCGAGAGCCTCAACGACCACGGCGAGGAGGGGCACGGCTTTTTCGTTTACGAGAGCGTCGTCCACGTCCCCATGGTCGTTCGCGCCCCCTACTCGTCGATGAAGAACCGGCACGTGACCGACTCGGTCCGTTCGATTGACGTGATGCCGACGATCCTCGGCCTGCTCGGCGTGTCCGCGCCCGAAGGGTCGCGGATGGACGGCGTCAGCGTCACGCCACTGATGACCGGCGCCCGTCCCGACATGGGGCTCGAGGCCTACGCCGAAGCGGTGTACCCACTGCACCATTTCGGCTGGAGCGACTTGCGCGCGTTGCGCCAGGGTCGCTACAAGCTGATCGCCGCGCCGCGCCCCGAGCTGTACGATCTGCAGGACGACCCTGCCGAATCGGCCAACATCTTCGCGGCGCGGAAGGCGCTTGGCGATCGAATGCTGGCGCGCCTCGCGGAGATGGAGGCGCATTTCAAGACATCCGCCGCGCCGAAGAGTGACGCCGTCGAGGTCGACCCCGACGCCAAGGCGCGGCTCGCGGCGCTGGGTTACGTCGGATCGTTCGTCGCCAGTGTGCCGGAGGACGGCTCGCGCGCCGGGCTGGCCGATCCCAAAGACAAGGTGCACCTGTTCAACAAGATCACCCAGGCCCGCGATCTCGGCAAGAACGACAGCGACCTCGCGGCCGCGATGGCGATGATCGCGGCGGTCCTCGCAGAGGATCCCAAGGTGATCGACGCGTGGTTCACGCTCGGTAACATGGCCGGACGTCTCGGGCGGCAGGAGGAAGCCATCGGACACTTCCGCCGCGCCCTGGCCTTGAAGCCCGACGACGAGGAAGCGGTCATCAACATGGCGCACGCCTATCGCAAGCTGGGCCGTGATGACGATGCGCTGGTCGGGTTCCGGCGGTTTCTCGAGCTCGATCCGAAGAACGCGCAGGTGCACTACGAAATCGCCCAGATCATGCTGGACCGCGGCGAGTACGGTGTCGCCGCGACCGAGTTGGAGGCGGCGCTCGTCGTCGAGCCGAAGATGGCGGCGGCGCGCAATGCTCTTGGGGTTGTCGCACTGAACCAGGGTGACCTTGCCTCGGCCGAGTCGCACATCCGCAAGGCGCTGGAGATGAAACCGGACGTGCGGCTGGCGCATTACAACCTGGCACTGCTGGCCGAGAAGCGCCGCGACGCGGCGACCGCCGAGACCGAGTACCGGAAGGAGCTCGAGCTGCATCCGAACAACTTCAAGGCCGCCTACAACCTGGGAACGCTTTACGCCGATCTGCGGCGTCCCTCCGACCAGGAAGCGATGTTCCGCCAAGCCATCGAGATCAATCCCGAGTTCGGTGAGGGTTTCTTCTTTCTCGCGAAACTGCTGCTCGATCAGGGGCGGAAATTCGACGAAGCGGTGATGCTGGCGCAAAAGGGCCTCGCGGCCGCGCCGAAGTCGGAGTACGCGCCGCTTGGACACTACGTCCTGGCCGACCTTTACAGCCGGCAGGGACGCGCCGCCGAAGCCGCCGCCGAAGCGCAGAAAGGACGCGCGCTCGAACGAAAGTAGTGGCCGCGTTTTGTCCGGAGTGGCCGAACGCGGCCGGATTCACTAAGATCGTCTATTCCCATGCCGACCAAGAAGCCGTCCTCCCCGAAACCGTCCACGCCGAAGAAGAAGAAGGATCGAGCACCCGCGGCGAGTGCCGCGATCCCTGCAGCCGGTGACAACACTCCGCCGGCCAGCGCAGCCACGCCGCCCGCTCCGCCAGTAACGCCGCCCGCTTCAGAAGTGAAGCCGCCCGCTCCGCCAGTGACGCCGCCCGCTTCAAAAGTGAAGCCGCCCGTTCCGCGGGTCAAGCCGCGCGTCGCGGCGGTGAACTTGGCTGCGCCGCGGGTCAAATCCGCCACGAAAGCGAAGCCTGCCAGGGGCGCAGCCGCAACCGCGCGCGCGCCTGCCGCAAGCGCCGGTGCGTCAGCCGCGCCGGCTGGGTCCACGAGCGCCAGGGCGCCGGACATCGCGATCGAGACCCCATCGCGGGATGGTCTCGATATCCTGATGGTAACGCCGGAGGCGCGCCCCTTCGCCAAGAGCGGCGGGCTCGCCGACGTCTGCGGCGCCTTGCCGCTGGCCCTGGCGCGACTGGGCCACCGTGTCACGATTGTCCTGCCCAAATATCGCGGCACGCGAACGGACGGCACCGAGGGCTGGCACGCCGACGTTCCCTTCGGTCCGAACAATTACCCGGTCCGCTTTGTCGAGCAGCGGGTCGCCGAAGGCGTGCAGGCGGTGCTGGTCGATGCGCCGGCGCTCTACGATCGCGATGGACTCTACGGAGACGGCAGCGGTGAGTATCGCGACAACGCGTTCCGGTTCGCAGTCCTGTGCCGCGGCGCGCTGGAGTACGCGCGGCTGACGGGGAACCGTCCATCGGCGATCCACGCCCACGATTGGCAGGCCGCGCTCACCCCCGTCTACGCGCGGACGACGCTGCGCGACGATCCGATCGTTGGCGGCGTCCGGACCGTCCTGACGATTCACAACCTTGCCTTCCAGGGACACTTCCCCGCGGCGGAGCTGGCATGGATGGGGCTCGGACCCGAGCTCTATACACCGGCGATCCTCGAGTTCTGGGGACGCGGCAGCACGCTCAAGGGAGGCCTGGTGTTCAGCGACGCGATCACGACCGTCAGTCCGACCTACGCGCGGGAGATCGTTCGACCGGACTACGGCTTCGGCTTCAACGGCATCCTGACGGCCCGCCGCGAGGATCTCGTCGGGATTCTGAACGGCATCGATACCGAGACGTGGAACCCGCGGACCGATCCCTATCTGCCGGTGCACTTCGACGCCGCCTCACTCCGCCACAAGGCCGGCATAAAGAGGGCGCTTCTCGATTATGTCGATCTGCCGGGCGACGAGGCCGCAATGCGCCGGCCGGTGATCGGCATGGTGACGCGGTTGACGCACCAGAAGGGCTGCGACATCTTCGCCACGGCGGCCGGGCGGCTGGCGGGCTTCGACGCGAGCTGGGTGTTGCTCGGTAATGGCGACGGCTGGTGCGAGCAGCTGTGGCGGGACATGGCGGCGGCGCACCCGGACCGCATCGCGG
>JANPCT010000162.1:0-2000 GCA_031431095.1 Acidobacteriota bacterium
CGAGCGCGTGAACGATGGCATCGTTGCACGCCGTGTCCATCCCGAAGTCGTCGGCGGTGATGATCAGCCGTGGAACAAGGGCCGCGGCCGTCATGCTCCCGCCATCCGGCGCAGGACGGTCAGGCTGTCCACTTCGTCAACGACCGAGTACCGGGCATCGCGGCGGACGACGTCACGAGCGTAGGCGACGCTCGTTTGTTCGAGCCCGCCGGCCGGGTCGGGACGGCTGTCGTGCAGGGCGATGACGCCGCCGGTGCCGACCACGGGCGCCCACGCTTCCCACTCCGCGCGAAGCGTGTCGTAGGTCTGCGCGTTGTCGATGAACACGAAGTCGATCGGGCCCTGTCGGCGCATGATGTCTGAACGTGCGGCTTCTTCCCCGGTAAGACGAACCCAGCTGACGCGGCCGTTGCGGACCCTCGCCACTTCGCGGCGCGCGACGAACCGCGGGATGCTGAAACCGAGGCGGCCCTTTGCGAAGGGGTCGACGGCGAACAGGGTGGCATCGGGACTCATCGCGGCGCGAAGACCCCGGGTCGTGCCGCCATGCCAGACGCCGACTTCGACGAGGCGCCGCTTGCCCGATGCGTGTCGCGCGAGACAGGCGCGTTCAGCGTCGGTGGTCCAGATCTCGGCCTGGGCGAGCCCGAGTTGCCACTTGATCAGATGCAGCAGGACCGACATGCGTGAAACGGCCCATGGGTAAGGACGATGGCCGGGAGTATTACACGCCCGGCGCCCGACGACAACCTACAGTTTGGCGATCGATCGAGCGGTGAACTCGCGCGGATCGAGACCCGCGCCTTTTGCTATCTGCCGGGTCAATGGCGGGAGCGCCGCGGGAAAGCGCCACTCGTCGGCCCGGGCGCCCTCCGCACTGAGGCGGGCCGTCCACTCGGGCCACCATGTCGTCACGCCGCGAGCAATCGGCTCGACGAGGAGCAGTCGGGCGCCGGCGCGGAGTCCCTGCGAGACGCGCTCGAGGAGCGCGGCGCGCGTGTCGGCGGGCAGCTCGTTCACGGTGTAGGCGAGCAGCATGGCCGAGCCGGCCAGCCGTTGAATCGGCAAGCGCGCCAGGACGTCGCCGCGGCCGAGGTCGCCGGTTCGCGCCTGTCCGCTGAGACCGAGCGTGCGGTAGGTCCAGTTCGCCTCTTCGACGGCCCACCCGTTGCGATCCACTCCGACAATCGCGGGAGGCTTGACGCTGGCGTTCGCCCACGCCGCTCCGCCGACACCGGTCCCGCAGCCAAGATCGACGATCGTGTCGATCGGCATTTCATGCGCAAGCATCGCGCGGACGACGGCCGTCACCGTGAAAAAGTGGAGCGGCCCGTAGAAGAGCGCGAAGGCGGCGCGTTTGCCGGCGCCGTCGAGCGCGGCTCCGCTCGTCAGCTTCTCGCGGCGTTCGACGTAGCAGGACGAGAGTGCCCGCAGCGCGCGGGTCAGCTCGGGGCGCGTGAGGTTGGCGAGGTGCCGCTGCTCGAGAGCGGCGAGCCAGGCGTCGACATCACTCATCGGGATGGCGGTCGGCCGGTTTCGGACGTATGGCGCGAATCCTCTCGGACAATTGCGGCAAGGGTGGCGGAGAGAGAGGGATTCGAACCCCCGGACCCGTTTCCGGGTCAGTGGTTTTCAAGACCACCGCCATCGACCACTCGGCCAGCTCTCCGCATGAGAATGTCGCCCATCATTTCGAACGCCCTGGTGTCACCGGAAGCGTCACGGTCCGGTGATTCGGCGACCGCTCATTGCATTGTAATGTGCCATCCACCGTCACCGCCGGACGTCACGGTTCCCGATTCCGCATGTGGCACCGTCGCGCCAACCGCAGGCTCCTCGTAGCTCCCGGCCGTGGGGAGGCCGTACATATTCCGCCGGAAACCGTAATTGCAGTTCTCTTCGCAGACGAGCGGATACTTGTCGCTTTCAGTTCGGTAACGGCTGATTGTGAGCTTCGTGAGCGTCTTGAATCGCTCGCGCGCCGCTTCGCGAATTTTGTT
>JANPCT010000163.1:0-9286 GCA_031431095.1 Acidobacteriota bacterium
CAAACGAAGGCGGCGCCGTGGGCGCTCCGGTTGCGGCGGGCGGCAACCGCAGGTCCCATACCCACCTGTGCATGCCCGCGGTCACGGGCAGCGCCTCCGCTTGCGGCGCCCACACCAGCTCCACGGCGAGCGCGTTCGCATCGCGCGGCCGCAAGCGATCATCACTCGCGAAGCGGCGCACGACGATGCCGGCCGCATCGAGGATCTCGAGGCCGGCGGGACCGGCCGGCGCCACCTTCAGGTAGTAGTCGGTGATCGCACCCGAGGGCGGATTCTCCGCCGCTGGTTCGTCGCGCGGGAGCGGGGTTCCCTGTTCGTCCGGCTGCGGCAGCCTGATGGCGTCCGCCGGCCGGAACAAGATCACCTCGGAGGCCAGGATCGTCCGATCCATCTGGCGCAGCGCGGTGATGTCGTCCAGCACCCAGAAGCCGCGGCCGTGCGTGGCCACGACGAGATCATCGTCCTTCACTTGCAGATCGCGCACCGACACGGCGGGGAGATTCATCTGCAGCGACTGCCAGTTGTCGCCGTCGTCGAACGAGACGAAGACGCCGCGCTCCGTGCCGCAGAACAGGAGTCCGCGCCGCAGCGGATCCTCCTTCACGGTCTGCACGTAGACGCCGGCCGGCAGCCCTGTCGTGATCGGCTGCCAGGTTCGACCGGCGTCACGCGTGCGGTAGACGTGCGGCTCGTAGTCCTCGAGCTGGTGCCGCTCGGTGGCGGCGTAGGCCGCATTCGCGTCGAAGTGAGAGGCGTCGATCATCACGACCTTGGTCCATGGCGTCAGCTCCGGCGGCGTCACGTTCTGCCACGTGCGGCCGTCGTCCTGCGTGACGTGCACGAGGCCGTCGTCGGTGCCGGCCCACAGGATCGGGGCGCGGACCGGCGAGGGCGCCAGCGTGTAGACGACGCCGCGGCGTTTGCCGGCGGGGGCGTCGGCGGCTGCCGCGGCATCGAGATTCGCCGGCACTCCCGGATCCTCGCGCGTGAGATCCGCGCTGATTCGCGCCCAGCTCTCCCCGCCGTCCATGGTCTTGAACACGAATTGATTGCCGAAGTACAGCGCGCGACGATCCGCCTGGGAAAACACCAGCGGCTGCGTCCACGCGTGGCGATACACCAGGCCGGGCTCGGGCGTCTCGGGCGTGATGTTCCTGACCTCTCCCGTCACCAGGTTGCACTTCTCGACGGTGCCGCCGAAGAGGATGTCGGGGTGCAGCGGGTCCGGCGCGGTGTAGCCACTCTCGCCTCCGGCGCAGAGTCCGGTCCAGTGATGCATGGAGATCACCGCATGACTGACGCGGCTCGGGACGCCCACGGCGCCACTGTCCTGTTGCGCGCCGGTGAGCCAGTACGGAAACCGGTAGTCGGCGGCGACATGATAGAGCTGCGCCGTGGACTGGTTGTACCAGGAGCTCCACGTGCGCGCGCCGTCAACCGAGACAATCGTTCCCTGATCGCCGCCGATGATCATGCGCGCCGGATCGGCGGGGTCGATCCAGATCTGGTGGTAGTCGTCGCCCCCGGGGGACGCCTTGATCGGCGCGCCCCACGTCCGCCCGCCGTCAGTCGATTTGTAAACGCCGGTATTCGGCACGTAGACAGTGTTGGCGTTCTTCGGGTCGACCGCGACCTTCTCGAAATACCAGCCGCGCTGCCAGATGCGCTGATCGCCCGACACCTTCGTCCAGCTGCTGCCGGCGTCGTCTGAACGGAACAACCCGCCTTCTTTGGCGTCGGCAATCACGTAGACACGTCGCGGGTTGGTTGGGGCGACCGCGATGCCCATTCGTCCGAGTCCGTCGGCCGGCAGGCCGTTCGTCAGCGCCGTCCAGTTGGCACCGCCGTCGGTAGATTTGTAGAGGCCGGACCCAGGACCGTTGGCCGGCGCGTAGATGAACCAGGGCGGGCGCCGGACGGCCCACAATGCGGCGTAGACCGTGAGAGGGTTGGCCGGATCGAACGCGAGATCGATGGCGCCGACGCCGTCCCCCTTGAACAACACCTTCTGCCAGGTCGTCCCGCCGTCACGCGAACGGTAAACCCCGCGATCGGGATGCGGGCCATAGACGTGGCCCAATGCCGCCACGTAGACGATGTCGGGATCGCGTGGATGGACGATCACTTTGCCAATCTGACGGGTCGACTCGAGGCCGACGTGCTTCCAGGTCCTGCCGGCATCGATGGACTTATAGACGCCGTTGCCGAATGCGATCGAATCGCGCATGTCGGCCTCGCCCGTACCGACGTAGACGACATCCGGATTTGACGGCGCGACCGCGAGCGCGCCTATCGATGCGACGTTATTGGCGTCGAAGATGGGCGACCAGGTGCGGCCGCTGTTGGCGGTCTTCCAGACGCCGCCGCCGACGGCGCCGAAGTAGAACGTGTTCGGCTGTCCGATGACGCCGGATACGGCGTTGACGCGTCCGGCGCGGAACGGACCCACATTGCGCCACTTCAACGCGCCATACAGCGAAGGGTCGACGGTGACGTCCGCTTGCGCGCCCAGGCGCGCAAGCATGAGGGCTGCCGCGACGAGCGCCGCGCCCGTCGGCACGGCGCTCCGGACCAGGGCTTTGCCGGCCATCAATACCGCCGTGGGTCCGGCGACGTCGTCGGCGTGGCCGCGCCGAACATGTACTTGTCGAACCACTCGAGGTTGTGCTGCATCACGGCGCGGCTCGATTTGGGTTTGGACGGCCCGTGGCCGACGCCTTCGAAACCCTTGTAGATGATCAGCTTCGACGGCACGCCGACGTCCTGCAGCCCGCGATAGAGCTGAAAGGCGTTGGGAGGGGGCACACGCTGATCCGTCGCGCCGTGCTGAATCAGCGTCGGCGCCTTGGCCTGCTTGACGTAAGTCATCGGGGACGTCCGGGCATAAATCTCCGGATCGTCCCAGGGCGTCGACTTGAGGTAGTGGCGCGTGAACTGCGTGATGTCGGTATTCGCGTAATACGTCATCCAGTCCGAGATGCCGGCGCCCACCGACACGGCCTTGAACCGCGCGCTGTCGTGCGTCGCCAGGAACGCCGAGATATAGCCGCCCTGGCTCCACCCCATCGTCCCCACCTGGTTGGGATCGGCCATGCCCTGGTTGATCAGGTAGTCGATCCCCGAGAGCACGTCCCACGCGTCACCGATGCCAAGGTTGCGGACGTTGAGTGACCGGAAGGCCTCGCCGTATCCGGCGCTGCCGCGATAGTTCGGCTCCAGCACCAGCGCGCCCTTCGCCGCCCAGATGTCGACTGGATAGATGCTCGCGCTCGAAAACGCCGTCGGGCGAGACGTCGCGGTCGGTCCGCCGTGAATGACGACGAGCAACGGATACTTCTTGCCGGCCTGAAAGCCGATGGGTTTGTGCAGGACCCCTTCGATGACGGCGCCGTCCTGACTCTTCCACGAGACGACTTCGAGCGCGCTCTTCGTCCAGCCCGCGGTCTGCGCCGTCATGTCGGTCAGCTTGCGCGGCTTCAGCAGGGGGGCAATCGGTGCGACGTAGAGCTCGCCAAGTGACGTTGCGTCGGCGGCGGAAAACGCGGCCCACAGCCCGTCGGGTGTGACGCTGAACCCGGAGCCGATCCACTGGTCCGAGGGAGCGTACTTCCTGATCGCCTTCGTTGCCGGATCGACGCTGTAGAGAAACGACGACGTGCGCTGAGATGCACTGAAGAACAGCCCGGCGCGCGTCCAGTCGACGAGGGATGGCGTTTCGTCGAACGCGGCGGTCAGGTTCTCGATGGGGCCGCCGCCTGCCGGCACCACCGCGATCGCGAAGTTCAGGAACGAGTACTCCTTCGCCATCGCGGATCCGAAGGCGATCCTTGATCCGTCAGGAGACCACACCGGCGCCGAGTCCGCGCCGGCCTGCGTGACGAGCGGACGCACCGAGCCGTCCGCCACGTTGACGATGGAGATGTCGCTGGTGGAAGAACTGGTGTTCGCGCTGTTGCGGCGATGGTCGAATGCGAGGCGCTTGCCGTCGGGCGACCAGTTGAACTGGCCCACGGTAAAACCGCCGCTCGTCAGCCGCCGCGTTTTCTGCGAGTCGAGATCGAACACCCAGAGGTGCGACATCCGGTAGCCGTCGTCAATCACGTCGAATTCGCCGTAATTCTTCTCGCGCTCCTTGTCGGCGTCGGTCTTCGGATCCGCCGAGGTGTAGGCCAGCGACTTGCCGTCCGGCGCCCACTGGAACGCGCCGACACCCTCATCGGCCGACGTCAGCCGGCGTGCTTCTCCGCCGCGAGGATCGATGACGTAGACTTGTCGCTTGTCGTCGCGATCGGTCGCGAAGGCGAGCCTCGTGCCGTCGGGCGACCATGTCGGGGTCGTGCTCGACTTCTTCGCATGGCTGGTCAGCTGTCGCCGCTCACCCGACTTCACGTCCGCGAGCCATATTTCGGTGTGGTAGTTGTTCTCCTCCCAGTTCGCTTCGCGCACCGTGTAAGCCACCGATTGCCCGTTGGGCGAGATCGCGGGAGAGGCCGCGCGTTTGAACGAGATCAGCTGATCGATGGTTGGCGGCGCGAGGGCCGGCGGACTTTGCTGCGCGCGGGCGCCGGTCTGTAGCGAGAGTTCGAGGATGAGGGCAAGAGCGCCGAACTGAAGGCGGGACATGGAAACTCCTTGGAAGAGTTGTGAGCATGCCATACTTCCGCCCGGAGGATCTTCCGCAATGCGCAAGTCCGTCTTCTTCATTTCCCTCGCGGCGATCGCGACGACGGCAAGCGGGCCGCTCGGAGCGCAGGCGACGAACGCCGCGGTCACGGCGGCGGATTATGCACGCGCGGAACGGCTCATGGCCTACAACGTGACGCCGCTCGTCTACCGCTCCGGCGTCCGCGGCAACTGGCTGCCCGACGACCGGCTGTGGTACCGCGTCACCACGCCGAACGGCAGCGAGGCCGTGCTCGTCGATCCCCTCAAGGCGAAAAAGGGGGCGTGCGAGCTTCAGGAGTGCGCGGCGGGGCGGGGCGCAGCAGGACGCGGCGGACGCAGTGGCGCGGGACGCGGCGCCGCACCCACCGACGTCCCCTCCCCGGACGGCAAGCGCACGGCCTTCATCAAGGACTGGAATCTGTGGACTCGCGACGTCGCCACGGGCAAGGAGTCCGCGCTGACCACCGATGGCGTCCGCGATTTCGGCTACGCCACCGACAACGCCGGCTGGACGAAAAGCGATCGCGCCATCCTCCTGTGGTCGCCTGATTCGAAAAAGATCGCGACATTCCAGCAGGACCAACGCGAGGTCGGGGAGATGTATCTGGTCGGCACGCAGGCCGGTCATCCGAAACTGGAGGCGTGGAAATACCCGCTGCCGGGGGACGAGCACGTCACGATGCTGACGCGGGTCATCATCGACGTCGATAGCGCGCGCGTCACGAAGCTGCAGATGGCGCCTGACCAGCACCGCTCGACGCTGTGCGACCACATCGCCTGCCGCGGCGGCGACTGGGCCGACGTCTACTGGAGCCCGGACGCCAGGCGGCTGGCGTTCGTGTCCACCTCGCGCGATCATCGCCAGGAATGGCTGCGCGAGGCCGACGTCACGACCGGCGAGGTGCGGGCCGTGCTCGAAGAAAAGGTCGCCACGTTCTTCGAGTCCGGCAACGGCGCGGTCAACTGGCGCTACCTGCCCGGATCGAAGGAGATCATCTGGTTCTCCGAGCGCGACAACTGGGGCCAGCTCTATCTCTACGATCTCGAGTCCGGAAAGCTGAAGAACCAGATCACGACCGGCGAGGGCAACGTCACGCAGGTGGTGCGGGTCGACGAGAAGAACCGGGTCATTCATTTCCTCGGCGTCGGCCGCGAAAAAGGACGCGACCCGTACTTCGTCCATCTCTACCGGATTGGTTTCGACGGTACAGGGCTGCAGCTGCTGACGCCGGAGGACGCGACCCACGACGTCGCGCTGTCTCCATCCGGCAGATTCTTCACCGACAGCTACTCGAAGCCAGACGCGGCGCCGGTCGCCGTGCTGCGCGATGCCACGAACGGCAAACTGATTCTCGAGCTCGAAAGAGCCGACATCTCGAAGCTGAGCGCCACCGGATGGCAGCCGCCCTCGCCGATCGTCGTCAAGGCGCGGGACGGCCAGACCGATCTCTACGGCCTGATGTTCAAGCCGACACGTCTCGATCCCTCGAAGAAGTACCCGATCATCAATCACGTCTATCCGGGGCCGCAGACCGGCAGCGTCGGCGGGCGCAACTTCAACCCGGCGCGGGGTGATTCGCAGGCGCTCGCCGAGCTCGGGTTCGTCATCGTCGAAATCGATGGCATGGGCACACCGTGGCGCTCGAAAACATTCCACGAGGCTTACTACGGCAACATGGGAGACAACACCCTGCCCGACCAGGTCACCGGCATGAAGCAGCTGGCGCAGAAGTACCCGTGGATCGACATCGAGCGCGCCGGCATCTGGGGCCATTCCGGCGGCGGCTACGCAACGGCCGACGCCATGTTCCGGTACCCGGACTTCTTCAAGGTCGGCATCTCGGAGTCCGGCAATCACGACAACCGCGTCTACGAGGACGACTGGGCCGAGAAGTGGATGCCGCTCCTCACAGATGCCACGAAGGCAGCCTACGAGGATCAGGCGAATCAGAATCACGCCAGGAACCTGAAGGGGCACCTCCTCCTCGCCCACGGGACGATGGATAACAACGTGCCGCCTGACAATACGCTGCTCGTCGTCGAGGCGCTGATCAAGGCGAACAAGGACTTCGATCTGCTGATGCTGCCGAACCAGCGTCATGGCTATGGCGACGCCTCGAACTACATGACGCGCCGGCGCTGGGACTATTTCGTCCGGCACCTGCTCAACGTGGAGCCGCCGAAGGAATACGAACTCAAGCCGCCAGGGAGAGTCGGTAGTCAGTAGTTGGTGGCCGTCACTACCGAAGCGGCTCGCGCCGGCGGCTCATTCAGCAGGCGCGACCAGCAGCGAACGTCTCAGCGCTTTGACGAGGGGGGGACCATCCCCTTGATGCGGAAATAGGTCACCAGGTTGCCGTAGTGCTCGTTGTCGTGGCCGACGTTGCCAATCAACTGGCCGGCGCGCGCCGACTGACCGGGGCCGAACGGGTTGGTGACCAGCTGTCCGGAAGTCGCATCGGTCAACGCGGTGTAGGCGCCGTCGCAATACGCCTGGGAATCCTCGACCGCCTTGATGATGGCCGCCCGGGTCTTGGCGTTCTTCTCGAAATGATCCTCGGCAAAGGGCGACTTCTCCCCCTTGGCCGCGGAGCAGAAGGCATAGTTCACCCCCGCCACGTGCGCCAGGATTTCGCCGAACGTGCGGACGGAATCGACCGGCTTGAAGGCGTAGTTCGCCTCGGGCATCTGCTGGGCAGATTCCGAGATGTTCCGCTTCACACCGTTCCACGAACTGCGGATCGAGTCGCTGACCGGATTCTGCGCCTCAGCCGAGCCGACCGTAACCGCCAGCGCAATCGCACACAACACAACATGTCGCATTTGTTTTCTCCTCTAATCAGGTGTCCACTGAGCGTAAGCGCGCACTGAGCACTGAGCACTGAGCACGGCACGGCTCACGCGATGATATCCGTGATAACGGTGCCGGCCACATCCGTCAAGCGGAAGTCGCGGCCGCTGTAACGATACGTCAGCTTCGTGTGATCGATGCCCAGCAAGTGCAGGATCGTCGCGTGCAGGTCATGCACGTGCACGGGCTTCTCGATCGCCTTGAACCCGAAGTCGTCGGTGGCGCCATGGACCATCCCGCCCTTGATGCCTCCACCGGCCAGCCACATGGTAAAGCCAAACGGATTGTGATCGCGCCCGGCGCCCTGGCCGCCGGCGTTGGCGCCGACTTCGGCAACGGGGGTGCGGCCGAACTCCGAACCACAGACCACGATGGTCTCGTTCAACAACCCGCGCGACTTGAGGTCCTTGATGACGGCCGCGAACGGCCGGTCCGAATCGAACGCCGGCTTGCGGTGCTGGCCGTACAGGTCGGCGTGCGCGTCCCACGGATCGCCGCTGCCGTAGTAGACCTGCACCATCCGCACGCCCTTCTGCACCAGCCGCACCGCCATCAGGCAACTGCGCGCGGTGCTGCCGGGACCGTACATCTCGAGCGTCGCCTTGCTCTCTTTGCGGATGTCGAACACCTCGGGCGCCTCGGTCTGCATGCGGTATGCGACCTCCATCGAGCTGATGGCGGCGTCGAGCTGCGGATCGGCGATTGCCTCGCGTGCGTTGCGCATGCCATCGAGCTTCACCAGCAGGTCCAGCTCGCGGCGCTGCTCCTCCAGGGTGAACTTGTCGTTGTTCACGTAGGAGACAAGCGTCTTCGGATCGAAGTCCTTCTCGATGAGCTGATCCTTCTTTTCGACCTTGTTCCGGATGAACGTCCCCTGGTGCATCGCCGGCAGGAAAGCGCTGTTCCACAACGGCGACCCCACCGTTGTCGGCGTGTCGGGGCAGAGGACGACGAAGCCGGGAAGATTCCTGTTGTCGGTGCCGAGCCCGTACGTCAGCCAGGCGCCCATCGACGGACGGCCGACCTGCGTATGGCCGGTGTTCATCAGCAGCAGCGACGGCTCGTGGTTCGGGATGTCGGTGTACATCGAGCGGATGACACAGATGTCGTCCGCCTGCGCCCCGACCATCGGGAACAGATCGCTGACCTCGAGTCCGCTCCGGCCGTACTTCTTGAACGCAAACGGCGACTTCATCAGCGCCCCCGTCTTGCGCTCCGTCGCGATCGTGCCGCCCGGCAGCGGCTGGCCGTTGAACTTATCCAGCATCGGCTTGGGATCGAAGCTGTCGACCTGCGACAGGCCGCCGTTCATGAAGAGGAAGATGACGTGCTTCGCCCGCGCGGGATGATGCAACCCCGGCGTTTGCGCGACGAGGTCGAGCGACTTCCCCACCATGCTCGCAAAGGCCAGCATGCCGAACCCGTTGCCCATGCGGCACAAGGCGTCGCGACGAGTGAGCGGCTGGCCTGATTTGTGTTTCATGCGGATTTGTTGTTCACGGCCGACGGCTCATCACAGAGTTCACGGAGGGCACCGAGACGAAACGCCTTGGACGAATTCCTCTGAGGCCTCTGTGATCTCGGTGGCCAATACCGTCATGGAATTGGTCGCTTCACTAGGCAGAATCGAGCGCCGCGATCAGCGTGGCCACGTAGTCGCCAACGTCTTTCAGCACGGTCTCCCGCGGTTTGCTCTCCGCTTCGGCAATTCGCCGAACCACTGCCGAGCCCACGATCAGTCCGTCGGCCACGGGGGCCAGGTGCTTCACG
>JANPCT010000164.1:0-2050 GCA_031431095.1 Acidobacteriota bacterium
CGCCGCCGCGCCCTGCCGCCCGAAGTTGGCGGTGAAGCGGAACGCCGTGCCGCGGCCGACTTCGCTCTCTACCCAGATGTCGCCCCCCATCAACTCGACCAGCCGTGCCGAAATCGAGAGCCCGAGGCCGGTGCCGCCGAACCGTCGCGCCGCCGAACCGTCGGCCTGCGCGAACGCCTCGAAGACCAGCTCCTGCTTGTCGCGCGGTATGCCGATCCCGGTGTCGATCACCGCGAAGTGGAGGCACACCTCACCGGTCAGCACCGACGCGACGTCGACGCGCATTCGGATTTCGCCCGACTCGGTGAACTTGATCGCATTGCCGATCAGATTGAGAAGCACCTGCCGCAACCGTAGCGCGTCGCCCATCAGCGCGTCGGGCACCTCGGGCATGACATCGAGCCCGAGCGTCAGCGCCTTCTCGGCCGCCGATACCTGCACCGTGTCGAGCACGTCCTGCATCACGGCGCGCACCTGCATCGGCTCGTGCGCCAGGATCATCCGGCGGGAATCAATCTTCGAGAAGTCCAGGATGTCGCCGATGATCGCGAGCAGCGATTCGGCGGCGCTCTTGATGCGCCGCGTCATCGTCTGCCCCTCGTCGGACGGCGCTTCGATCAGCAGCTGCGCCATGCCGATGATCGCGCTCAGCGGCGTGCGGACCTCGTGGGTGACGTTGGTGAGGAATTCACCCTTGGCGCGGTTGGCCTCTTCGGCCTTGCGCCGCGACTCGTCGAGCAGACGCGACTTGTCCTCGAGCTGCCGCACCAGATCGCGCGTCGGCGTCACATCCTGAAACGTGAACGTCAGGCCCACCGGGCTGCCGGCGGTGTCGCGTGTCGGCTGCGCGACCCAATGGAACACGCGACCCGTCGCCGGTTGCTGCAGATCGCCCTGGGCGCCGGGACCCGGCTGCGCCAGCAGCGCCTTGAGCGTCACGCCGAAGCTGTCCCCGTCCCCCAGTGAGTAGAGGCGCGCCAGGATGCGCATCACGTCGATCCCGATCACCGCCGTCGGGTCGAACCCGAGCAGGTCGCCGGCCCGGACGTTCGCGGCTTCGATGCGGCCGTCGGGGCCGACGAAGATGATGCCGTCAGACGTGGAGTGCAGAATCTGCGACAGCCGCGCTTCCCGCGCTTCCGTGGCCGCGAAGAGCCGCGCGTTCTCCTTGTGCAGCGCCGCCTGCTGGTCCAGCGCCTGCTGCAACTGCACGGACGACAGCTCCAGCGCCTTCGACTTGTCTTCCAGTTCCAGGATCAGTTGGCGCGCGAGCCGGATGATCTCCGACGACCGCCCGTGACGCACGTCACCGGTGCGGGCGATCAGCGCAATGTAGAGGCTGCCGGCATAGATGAAGAGGATCTTCGCCACCTCGGTCGCCAGCGAAATGTCGCCGTGCCTCACCAGGACGACGTGGAGCACGACCGCGGCGTAACTCAGTGGCGCGAGATGGGCGAAGGCGAGCGCGCGCTTGAACGACGTGGTCGTCTGGTCGACGACGCGGAAGATCGGCAGGAAGAACATCCAGCTGTGCTGCGCCCCGGTGAAGTCGACGGCGACGGCATACATCGCCATGTCGGTGGCCAGGAACACCGTGCCGAGATCGATACGCGCGCGGACGTCTTCGTAGAAGAGATGCAGCACGTACCAGGTGGCCGTGCTGTAGAGGGCGAGAAACCCCACGAGGCGGCCCCATTCGCGCCACGAGAACGACCCCGGCCCGGGGTAGATGAAGGCGTTGTGCAGCAGCGCGCACAAGGCGACGAACGTGAACCCGAGCAGCCGAAGCCGCGGAATCAGGCGGGTGTTGAGGTGGACCAGCCGCAGACGCTTGCGCCGCGCCGCCTCAGCGGGATCGACCTGGAGATCGAACGTGCCGCCGAGGTTCATGCCTGCCAGTGCGCCGGACCACGGTCGAATTCAGCGCCTTGTTCTTTGCTCAGGGCAAACTCCGAGTGGCAGTCGGCCTCGGAGAAGCTCTCCCAAAGAACCATCGCCCGTTCGGCCCGATCGCCTGGCTGATGCTTCTCGCGATCATCAGCGACATCCT
>JANPCT010000165.1:0-2646 GCA_031431095.1 Acidobacteriota bacterium
GTGTGCACGATGTCGCGCCCACGATGGGGCCGAGGCGCGGCACATGGCCACCCTGCACCGCGCCGTCCACGCCGCGGGTGGTTACGCTATGATCGCCGCACCCGCGCAGGTGCCGCCGCCGCACGGCGCCTCGGCGCTGCAGGACTGGCGCACGGCCTGGCGGGCGATCAGCTGATGCCCACCCATACGAGCACCGCCGTCTACCTGTATTGCGTGGTCCGCGCCCCGCGCCCGCCGGCGGTCGCACGAGTTCCCCGCGGCCTCCCTGGCGCGACACGTCCGGCGCCCCACGCTCTGGGCAAGTTGCTCTGGCTGATCACCGCAGACGTGCCGCTCGATGTCTATGGAGCGGAGGTGCTCGAACCGCGGCTTCGCGATCTCGAGTGGGTCTCACAGGCAGCAATCGCCCACGAGGCGGTCGTCGAGCATTTCGCGCGCGCGACAGGTGCAGTCGTGATCCCGGCCAAGCTCTTTACGATGTTCTCATCCCAGAAGCGGGCGCTCGATGAAATCGGGGACAGGCGGACGTCCATCGAGCGCGCGATGAAACATATTTCGGGGAGCGAGGAATGGGGGGTCCGCGTCTCGCGGATTCGTCAGACGCAACCGGTCCAGGCAGGGCTCCCGTCCCGGCCGGCGTCCGGCGCGGCGTTCCTGGCGGCGCGTAAGAGCGCTCGCGATGCGAGTGCCAGCCGGCGAGCCGCGGCTGGGGCAGCTGCGGATGACGCGTTTGTCCGGCTCGGACGACATGCCAAGGACGTCAGGCGCCGGGAGGCACGGCAGGAGCCCGGCGCGAATCCTCCCATCCTCGAAGCTGCCTTCCTCATACCGGCGCGCGCGCGGGCGCGCTTCAAAGCCGAGGCTCGCCGCCAGGTCGCCGCCTGTCAGGCCGCGGGGGCGGAGCTCACGCTTACCGGTCCGTGGCCTGCGTACAACTTCATCGGCTCGGAGGTCAGCTCGTGAAGCGGCCGGCGTCGAAACACCCGAGAGTCACAAGGCCCGGGCCGCCAAGAGGTGCAAAACCCTCGACGGTGGCACGGCAGCACGGACATACGACGGTGCCGGCCGACTCCCCGGCGCAGCAGCGGGTGAGGCCGAAGCTGAGGGCGCGGCCCCATATACCGGCATTGAGCGCAGCCCGCACCGTCGCGGCGCCGAATCGGCAGGTCGGGCGGATCATCGACGAGGACGAATCGTCACTCGTCGACCTGATCGACAACCTGCTCAGCAAGGGCGTCATGCTCAATGCGGACCTGATCCTGGCGCTGGCCAACGTCGATCTCGTCTACATCCGCCTGTCGGCGCTCCTCTGCGCCGCCGACCGTGTCTTGCCGCCGCGCGGGCAGAGATGATGGCGTGGTACGTGTTCGCGCTCGTCGATCGACCGCCGTCCCCGCGCATCGGCGGCGGCATCAGCGGCCCGCTGTCGATGCGTAAGCTGGCCGGAGCATTTGCGGTCGTGGAGCGCCGTGCCGATGTGCCGCCGGTTGCCTTGGGCACGTTGAAGAAGCACCAGGCCGTCGTGTCACGTCTCGCGCGCCAGGTGCCGGCAATTCTCCCCGTCCGGTTCGGCACCCTGCTGGATGCGCCGGAGCTCGACGACGCCCTCGACGAACGGGACTCGGAGATCGCGGACGCATTCGACCTCGTGCGCGATCGCGTGCAGTTTACGTGGCGCGCCGCTCGCCGCTCGCGGCGCGCTGCCCCCGCCCGGACTCCCGCCGCTTCCGGAACCGAGTACTTGCGCCGGGCGGCGCGACAGGCGAACCCGCCACCGCCGGCAATATTCAGCCCCCTCCGCGCCACGCTGGCGCCGCTGACCGTCCGTCAGCGCTATCAGCCCGGCACCGCCACGATTCCCGAATCGCTCTATCACCTGGTCGCGAAGCCTGACATGCGCCGCTACACCGATGCGGCGGCAGCACTCCCGGACACCTCCGGCGCCTTGACGATGAGCGGGCCGTTTCCACCGTTTGCCTTCGCGCCGGAGATCCTGTGACGCGAGCGGCGCCGCGCCGGCCATCACGGACAAGAGCCACGCCCCGGCGTGTCACCACAAAAGCGCCGGCCGTTCGAAGACTCGCGCAACCGGCCGAGGCTCGTGAAATCGAGGCACTGCGCCAGCAGATCCAAGACGCCGCGTCGCCCAGCGCGCCACGCTGGAACGCCAACCCGGACGACGTGCGCCGGTCGGTGTTGAAGCTGGTGCTGACACTCGTCGAGCTGATTCGGCAGCTGCTCGAACGTCAGGCCATCCGGCGGATGGAAGGGGGCACGTTGAGCGACGAGGAGACGGAGTCGGTCGGGCTCGCGCTGATGCGCCTGCAGGACACCATCACCGAGTTGGCGCGGCAGTTCGACATCTCGCCGGACGAGCTCAATCTCGACTTGGGCCCGATCGGGAAGTTGCTGTGAGCCCCAGAACTTCGCGAGGCGGCCCGACGAACGGTTCGTCCCGCCGGGTTGTCAGACCTGAGCAGAGGGCTGAAAAAGTAGTACTCGGACCTTCCGCCTGAAGGCGGTAACTACAGGAACTCCAACGAAGGGCGACAGGAACTCCAACGAAGGGCTCTGTAGTATCCGCCGTCAGGCGGAATTCACTCGCACTCGTGCGTGGCTCACGGCGTGTGGCGGAACTCGTATCAT
>JANPCT010000166.1:0-2862 GCA_031431095.1 Acidobacteriota bacterium
GGCCTCGACGTGCGTCCGCACCTGGTGCAGGGATGGTGGAAGGACACGGGAAAGCTCGACGACATGCTCGAAGCCAACCGGCTGATCCTCGATACCATCGAACGCCGCATCGACGGCACGGTCGACGCCGAGTCGCGGATCGAGGGGAAGGTGATTATCGAGGCGGGTGCGGTGGTGGAGCACTCGGTGGTCCGCGGCCCGGTCGTGATCGGCCCCGAGGCCCGCATCGTCCGCACCTACGTCGGCCCGTTCACGTCGATTGGACCACGGGCGGAAATCCGCGACTCCGAAATCGAGCACAGCATCGTGCTCGAAGGAGGAGTCATTACCGATGTCAGCCGCGTCGCCGACAGCCTGACCGGCCGGAACGTGCGGATTCACCGCTCCCCGAGCAAGCCGGCGGTATACCGGTTCATGCTGGGCGACAATTCGGAAGTCGGTATACCGTGACCTCCGAACGAGACAACGCGCCACGAACCGAGGCCCAGCATATGCCCACTCCAGCGAAGTTCGCGCTCCGCTCCAAGGTGCCGATCCACGACGTCCGGATCAAGCCGCTGCGCGTGGTCCCCGACGAGCGCGGCTGGCTCATGGAAATCCTGCGCGCCGACGACAGCGAACTGTTCACGAAGTTCGGACAGACGTACGTGTCGGCGACGTATCCGGGGGTCGTCAAAGCGTGGCACTACCATAAGAATCAGATCGATCACTTTGCCTGCGTCGCCGGCATGGTGAAGCTGGTGCTGATCGACACGCGTGAAGACTCCCCGACCAACGGCGCCGTCAACGAGTTCTTTCTCGGCGCGCAGAATCCGACGCTGGTCCAGGTGCCCAGCCTGGTCTACCACGGGTGGAAGTGCATCAGCGTCGAGCCGTCGCTGGTCGTGAACGTCACGACCGAGCCATACCGCCACGCCGACCCGGACGAGTACCGCCTCGAGCCACACGGCACGCTGCCCTACGACTGGACGCGCCGCGATGGTTGACGTACTCGTCACCGGCGGTGCGGGTTTCATCGGATCGAACTTCGTCCGTTATGCACTCGCGCAGCACTTGGATTGGCGGGTCACGACGCTCGACAAACTGACGTACGCCGGACGGCTCGAGAATCTCGAAAGCCTCAAGGACGACCCGCGTCACCGCTTCGTCAAGGGGGACGTCGCCGATGCCGCGGTGGCGGCGCCGCTGGTCGCCGCTGCCGACATCGTCGTGCACTTCGCGGCGGAAACGCACGTCGACCGCTCGATCCAGAACGCAGGCGAGTTCATCACCACGGACGTGTACGGCACGTTCGTCCTGCTCGAGGCCGCGCGGACGAGCGCCAGACTGCGGCGCTTCGTCCAGATCTCCACCGACGAGGTCTACGGCAGCGTCGCCTCAGGCTCGAGCGTCGAGACCGACGAATTGCGGCCGCGCAACCCGTACTCGGCGAGCAAGGCCGGAGCGGATCGGCTGGCCTACAGCTATTGGGCGACGTATAAGGTCCCCGTTGTCATCACCCGCGCCTCTAACAACTACGGGCCGAACCAGTTCCCGGAAAAGATCATTCCGCTGTTCATCACGAACCTGATCGACGACATTCCGGTGCCGCTCTATGGTGATGGCCAGCACGAGCGCGACTGGCTGCATGTCGAGGATCACTGTCGCGCCGTCGACCTGCTGATCGAGGAGGGGCATCCAGGCGAGGTCTACAACGTGGGCGGCGGCAACCAGGTGAAGAACGTCGATCTGACGCACCGCATCCTCGATCTCGCCGGAAAGCCCGTCTCGCTGATTCGACCCGTCGCCGATCGTCAGGGCCACGATCGACGCTATTCACTCGACACCGCCAAACTCGAGTCACTGGGCTGGCGTCCGCGGCACGACTTCCAGCGCGGACTCGCCGAGACGGTCGCCTGGTATCGCGAGAACGAAGCCTGGTGGCGTCCGATCAAGGATCAGGATCCGGCGTTCCGCACTTACTACCAGGCGCAATACGGCAAGCGAAGCTGACGTGCCGGTCGCTGGGTCTTCGCTCATCACGGGTGCGACGGGGTTCGCCGGCGGGCACCTGCTCGACTGCATCGTGGCGCAGCAGCCGGCGGGATCACGGGTGCATGCGTGGGCTCATCGCGGCGGCAGCCCCCTGTCAGACAGGACGGGCGGCGACCAGTCGGTGACGTGGACAGCGGTCGATCTGCTCGACCGCGCCATGGTGCGGAACGCAATCGCGGCAGCGCGGCCGTCGGTCATCTATCATTGCGCGGGGTTCGCCGACGTCCAGCAATCGTGGCGCGCGCCGGCGCGGGCGCTGCGCGTCAATGCGCTCGGCACGCATCACGTGGTGGAGGGGGTGCGCGAGCTGGGATTGTCCTGCGGCGTGCTCGTCACGGGCTCGGCCCAGATTTACCGCCCCAGCGAATCCGCTATCGGCGAGGACGATCCGATCGAGCCGGCGAATCCATATGGCGTCAGTAAGCTGGCACAGGAGATGACGGCGGCAGCCTCCTCGGTGCCGGCATGGCTCGCGCGGCCGTTCAACCATGCCGGGCCGCGGCAGTCCTCGGCGTATGCGACGTCGGCGTTCGCGCGGCAAATCGCGGAGATCGAAGCGGGACGCAGCGAACCGGTGCTGCACGTCGGGAACCTCGACGCGCAACGTGACATCACCGACGTGCGCGACACCGTGCGCGCCTATCAGGCGATCGCGCAAGGCGGCCACCCGCGGCGACCCTACAACGTCTGCAGCGGGCGCGCCTACAGCATGCGCACCTTGCTCGACATCCTGATCTCGCTGGCGCGGGTGCGCGTGCGGACCGAAGTGGACGCGTCGCGCCTGCGGCCCAGCGATCAACCACTGATTCTCGGCAGCCCGGCGCGGAT
>JANPCT010000167.1:0-1845 GCA_031431095.1 Acidobacteriota bacterium
AACGCAGCGCGACGTAGGTCTCCGTCGTCGACGCAGGGTTGACCCCCTCATCGGCGCGGTACGCGGGTACTTCGGCCCCGGAGACCCACCCGGCCTCGTACTGGGCGCGGACGACATTGTCGTCCCGACCTTCGAGAATCGGCTGAATGGACGCCAGCACGTCGTGCTTCCGATCGCGGACATTCTCGGCCGAGAACGCAATCGGCGGCTCCATCGCGATCATGGCGAGCACCTGCATCAGGTGGTTCTGCACCATGTCGCGAAGGGCGCCGGCGCCCTCGTAGTAGTTCGCGCGCCGCTCCACCCCCACGGTTTCGGCGGCAGTGATCTGCACGTGATCGATATAGCGCCGGTTCCACACCGGCTCGAACATCCCGTTCGCGAAGCGGAAGACCAGCAGATTCTGCACCGTCTCCTTGCCCAGATAGTGATCGATACGGAAGATCTGCGATTCGTCGAGCCGCGCGTGCAGGACCCGATTCAGCTCGCGGGCGCTCTCGAGATCCGTGCCGAACGGCTTCTCGACGATGACGCGGCGCCATCCTTCCGGTGTGGCCGGCGTCGTCAGGCCGGCCGCGCCGAGCTGCTCGACCGCCGGGCCGTAAACGCCGGGAGGGGTCGCCAGATAGAAGAGCACGCCGTCTGGCGAGCCCATTTCCGAGAGCTTGGCGGTCAGGTTCCGATACAGCGCCGGGGCGTCCATCTCCCCCTGCACGTACCCCATCGCACGGGCCAGGGAGGTCGACACTTCATCCGGCTTCTGCAGACCAGAGAACTCTTTGAGGCTGTCGTGGAAATGCTGGCGGAACTGGTCGTCCGTCATCGGCGATCGGGCAACGCCGACGATCGCGAACCGCGCCGGCAGCCGCTGGGCCTGCGCCAGCTTGTAAAGGGCGGGGAGCAGCTTGCGGCGTGTGAGGTCACCGGATGCGCCGAAGATGACGAGCGCCGTCGGCTCTGGGGTCGGCTCGATGCGCAATCCGTCGAGCAGCGGATTGACGCCGTCGCCCGGGGGAACGGACATATCAGGCGACTATATCAAGTTGGTTGTTGGTGGTTCGTAGCTGGTTGGTTGAGGGTTGGTGGGCGTCTGAGCCTCAAGGGTTATCGGCGAGGTACTTCATCGCTTTCGGGGTAGCGAGGAGGCGGAGCTGCATGCGGGCGCGGGCGCGCAGGCCGGGTTCCTTTTCCGCGCGGGCAATGCGGATCAGCTCGTCTTCGTCTTTCGACGAGAACAGCGCCGCGAGCACCGCCATTCGCGATTCGAGCGGCGCCTGCCCGTACAAGGTGCGCAGCTGCGTGCGCGCCTCCGGCAGCCGGCCGAGCGTGATGATGGCGACGTTGCGGACGGCGGCGTCGGATTCGATCTTCGCGATCCGCAGCAGGGACGTGTTGTCGGCGCGCTCGCCCAGCGAGGAGACGACCTGACGCTTGACGCGCGGCGTGATCGCCCGCGAATACACCTGCATCAGCTCGGCGGTGACACCGGCGCCGTCGAAGCGGCCCATCTCGCGGATCGCGGCAAGGCGAACGGGTTCAGGACCGCGCTGCGCCACTTCGGTGACGGTCTTGCGTGCCTCGGGGCGCCTCGACCGCGCGAGGACGAGCACGGCGCGGCGCGCTTCATCGGGACTGTTGCGGTCGAGGGCGATCTCCCGCAGCAGCGGAATCACGCGCTCGCCGTGCTGTTCCAACAGACCGTTGAGCGCCTCGATCTGCAGGTCGGTGTCGGCGCGATATGACGTCTGCGGCACGAAATACTCCCCGCCGGGCGGCAGCGGAGCGGCCGCCTCGAGCGATGGTGGCGTCACGCTCATCGGCGCACCCGCGGGCCTCGGCCGCGCG
>JANPCT010000168.1:0-1557 GCA_031431095.1 Acidobacteriota bacterium
CCGCCGCGGCTGCTGTACTGCTCGAAGGCGCTGCCGTCGGGCTTGAAGCGCACCACGCCGCTCCCGTCGCGGCCGAAGTTTTTCGTGCCGTCCGGAGAGGTCACCGTCCCCGTGCTGTAGCCGTGGGTGGCGTAGATCCACCCGTCGAGCCCCCAGCGAAGATTGTTGATGACGGCGTGGGTGTCGAATGTGCCGAGGCCGGTATACAGCTTCGTGCGCTTGTCCGCGACCTCGTCGCCGTTGGTGTCCTCGAGGTACCAGATGTCCGGCGAGGTCGCAGCGATGACGCCCGAGCGGTGGAACACGAACCCGGTGACGAGCTCCAGCTTGTCGGCGAACACGTGTTTGCGATCCATCACGCCGTCGCCATTCGTGTCCGTGAGGATTGAAATCGTGTCCTCCGGATCGCGGTCCTGCCGCCGGCGGAGCGACCCGGTGTCCTTCCACGGTTCCGTGTTCGGCAGCCTGCGGCCGTTGGGATATTCGGGTGTTTCCGAGACCCACAGGCGGCCGCGATCGTCCCAGTCGATGTTCATCGCCTTGGCTATGAGCGGTTCTGCGGCGACGAGCGTCAGGTCGAACTCCGGATGCACCTCGATCGTCGCGGCGGCCTTGGCCGGGGCCGTGGGTCCCCCTTCGACGTAGCGCAGGGCGTCGCCGAGCTCGTCCTTCTTCAGGAGCTCGTCAACATTCGCGCGTTTTCCGGCCCACGCGATCCCGCGCAGCAGGATCGAACGGTAGTTCGGGCGGTTGAAGTTCTTGTAGAGATGCCCGGGGATCGACACGAACGCCCGGTACGTCGTGTGGCCACCGTCAGCGGTGCGCTCGTAGGTCCACATCTGCGGCTGCATGTCGAAGATGCTCACGACCTTGCCGCCGCCGGTGAGCTCGTCGGCACGCCTCTGAGCGCTCGCATTGCGCGCGCCCGACGACTTCGGTGTGTAGGCGGTGGCGAGGACGCGGGCCTCGGGCAGGATGTCCATGTCGTAGTAGATTTCGTCGTCCATCGACCAGTTCGAGGCATCCTTCGTGATCGGACTGTCGCGGTCGGTGAAGTAGAGATGCATCGGTCCTTCGAGCCACTTGGTCGTGCCGTTGCGCCATGAGCCACCGACGATCCCCTTGAACCAGTCCGGATCCTTCGAGACTGCGCCGGCGTGAATGACAACGAGCCCGCCACCCCGCGCGAGAAAGTCGTTCAGGTTCCTGCGGTCCGCGGGATCCTCGATGTTTCCCGCTTCCTGCTTGTGGAGGATGAGGACATCGGTCTCGTCGAGCTGAGCCTTGGTGGGGAACGCTTCGGAACCGGTCGCCCTCGCGCCGCGTGCGTTCAGCAGTGGAACCCAGTCTTTGAGGAACCGCGGATAATCATGCGCGCCAGGGCCGTGCGACTTCGGCCCTGAACGGATGAAGACCCGAAGCGGATCCGCGGCGGCGGTGGTGAAACTGGTGAGCGCCGTGATCAGGAGGCAGACGAGGAGAAGGACAGATCTCATAGCGCCTCGGACTATATAACGATGGGTCAGACGGCGAGCGACCGGGCGCCGCCGCGGTTCT
>JANPCT010000169.1:0-2146 GCA_031431095.1 Acidobacteriota bacterium
GACGACAGAGCGGCACGCGCGATCAGCGTGCGCACGGTCGCGGACGTGATGAGCGGTACGTCGACTAGCGTGACGAGCGCCGCGTCGACGCCCGGTTCATCGATCGCGGTGAGGCCGGCGAGCAGCGACGACAATTGACCCTGGTCCGGTTGCGGATTCACGACGGGCTGGGCGAAGCCGCTGGCGACGACCGCCGCGGTGACGGCCGGGTCGGCCGGGCGGATGACCACGGCAACCCGGCTGACACCGGCGTCGCTCAGGGTGTCGAGAATGCGGCGGATGAAGGTCTTTCCACCGGCATCGAGCAGCGCCTTGGGGCGTCCCATCCGCGTCGAAGCGCCCGCGGCCAGCACGATCGCCGGAATCATCGCGCGAGGATTCGACACGTTCGCAACAGGGTGAATTTGTTGACTTTCATGCGGGGATCTTCCTACACTGGCGGCCTTCAAGCTCAGCGTGGAGCTCTCGGGATGCCCCCGGGAGTGACGCAGCCGAGCAGCGGAGGACACGGGTTATGCCTACCGGGACGATCGCTCGGCTTCTGATCGACAAGGGGTTTGGTTTCATCCGCGACGAGGGCGGCATCGAACACTTCTTCCACCGCAGCTCCGTGCGCGGCGCGGTATTCGAGCTCCTGCGCGAGGGCCAGCGGGTCGAGTTCACGCCGGAAGAGTCGGGCAAGGGCCCCCGTGCCGGAGAGGTCCGGCTCATCGAAAGCTGACGCGCGCCTGTTTTCAACCCGGTGCGGTGGCTCACGCCCCGCACGCGGGTCCTTTCTTGCTTCATCCTGTTTCCAATGCCACACCAACCGCGTCCCCGCCGGGCTGTGCGCCGGACGCTGCTCGCGATCCTCGTGCTCTTCGTCGTCCTTACGGCCTGGATGCTGTATTACGGCGGGCGCTATCTGCAGCATGAAGACCCGCTCCAGAAAGCGGACGCGATCTTCGTGCTGGCCGGCACCCGCGCCGAGCGCCCGCTCGAGGCCATCGACCTCTACAGGGCGGGTTATGCCCCCCTCGTCGCGCTCAGTCCCGGCAGACCCGAGCCAGGTGAGGCCCTGCTCCGGAACCGCGGCGTCCGCTTCCCCAGCGAGGTCGAGCTCGAACGCGACGCCATGATCCAGTCCGGTATTCCGGCTGCGGCGCTGATCGCGACCAACGGCTACGTCGACAACACCGGCGAGGAGGCCAACCTGCTGCGCGCGATGGTGATCGCGCGCGGCTGGCGGCGCGTCATCGTCGTGACGTCGAAGTACCATACGCGGCGTTCGAAGTTCGCCTTTCGCCGCGGGCTCGAGGGGACCGGCGCGCAGCCAATCATGCGGGCGTCACGCTACGATCTTTCGGACCCGGCCCGGTGGTGGCGCTACCGCAGTGATCTGCGGTTCGGCCTCAGCGAGTGGCAGAAACTCCTCGCGTATCGGCTCGGGCTTGGCGGGTAGAGGGGACCGGGCGCAGGTCCGGTGAGAGAGCCGTAGGCCGTATGGCTCTCTCACGTTCCACGAATCAGCACCAGGATCACCAAGGCCACGCAGGCAACAATCCGCTTCGCCTTTCGACTGGAACGAGTCGATCGACGGGCTTACTTTTTTTCGATCACGCCGCAGGCGACGCGCGGGCCGCCGCTGACACCGGACTTCGGTTCGCCGGTGATGCCCTGGTCGGGGTTGCCGTGGACGATGATCGCGGAGCCGTCGGCGTCGAAGAGCGACAGCGGACCTTCCGACAATGTCACGCGCGTCGTGGCCACTTTCATTGTCGCCTTGCCGTCGGCTCCAGCGGTCAACTGCGGAATATCACCCATGTGGTACGGGTGGTTGGCGTCGGGGTCCGTGTTGCTCGCTGGACCCGGATCGAAGTGGCCGCCGGCGGCGGCGAAGTCAGGGGTGCATTTGCCGACGGCGTGCAGGTGCAGCCCGTGCATGCCGGGCTTCAGGCCCGAGACCGTCACCGTGATGTCGACGATCTTGCCGCTGCCCTGCTGCGATTCGGCGAATTCCGCGGTGCCGGTGATTCCCTCGCCCTTGATGTCCGCGTGGGCGCGGGCGATGCCGGCGCCGGATGATGCGGGCGCATTCTGTGCCGCGGCTGTAGCGCCCGCCAGCGCAATCGCCGCCGCAAGTATGATCAGTGGATGATTTCTCATG
>JANPCT010000170.1:0-2596 GCA_031431095.1 Acidobacteriota bacterium
CATCCCTGCACCAGGTGCGGACGCACGTCGAGGCCGCGATCGATCAGGTCCTGGATGGCGTCGGTGATTTCGAGCTCGTTCCTGAAGCTCGGCTTGATGCGCTTCACGGAATCGAACACGGCGGGCGAAAACATGTAGACCCCTACCAGGGCCAGGTCGCTCTTGGGGTGCTTCGGCTTCTCGACCAGGCGGACGACGCGGCCGTTCACCAGCTCTGCGACGCCGAACATCTGCGGATCGGGCACCTTCGTCAGCAGGATTTGGGCCGCCGGTTTTTCGCGCGCGAACTCCTCGACGAAGGCCGTGATGCCCCGGTTCAGCAGGTTGTCGCCCAGATACATGACGAAGGAATGGCCGTCGATGAACGCCTCGCTGATGAGCACTGCGTGCGCCAGGCCGCGCGGCGCGTCCTGCTCGATGTAGGTGACCTTGACGTTCCAGCGCGATCCATCGCCTACCGCAGCGCGGATTTCCGCCTGCGTGTCGCCGACGACGATCCCGATCTCGGTGATGCCGGCAGCCGCCAGCGACTCGATGCCATAGAACAAGACCGGCTTGTTGGCGACCGGCACGAGCTGCTTGGCGCTGGTGTAGGTCAGCGGCCGCAGCCGCGTGCCCTTGCCGCCGCTCAGAATCAATCCCTTCATCGTCCCTGCTGTCCGCCAAAGGCGCCGAAAAGGTCCGAGAACGTGCCGATGCCGGCCAGCGTGAAGGACAGGTTGAAGCGGTGATCCTTCGGCACCCCGACGATATTGGCGCGCGTGCCGTAGTTGAATTTCTGGTACTCCACCGCGATGCCGCAGCACTGCGAGTTGTAGTGCGCGATCAGGCGCTGGTTGAGGAAGTTCTTGTTCTTCATGTCGTAGTTGAACACATAGGTGCCCGCGAAGGCGTTGCCGGGCTTGCGCAACACCGTCGACGAGTTCAGGTAGTGCGTCGCCTGGGTCTCCGAGTTGAAGCCGGGGATGAACCGGTTGACGCTCCAGCCGGCATTCTCGACGATCCAGCCGAGCGCGAGGCCGCCGTTGGCCGCCAGCGTGCGCAGCGCGTTGAACTGCGTGTCGTACTCGGTGCGGAACGTCGCGTCGGTGACGATGGTCGGCGCCACGTGAAGCTGGATGGCGACGGGGGAGAAATGGGTCGGCTTCCTCGCGCCGCTGAAGTTGCTGCTTTGATACTGGCGATCGACGTCGGCGGCGCGAGCGTCCGTGTAGTAGGTCTGCGTCATCGCCACCGTCAGGATCTCGCGCGCGCTTTCTTTCTTGGCGTAGAGCCGGTTGTTCACGCCGTAAGAGGCCTGCGTCACACGGCCGACCACGAAGTCGGCGCCTTCCAGGTGGACGATGTTGTCGTAGTTGTCGATGGCGGAGGTGCGCGACAGCGTCACGAACGGCTCGATGACGTGCTTGAACTTCTGCGCGTAGTTGCGGCGCGGCGTGTTCCAGATGCGCGTCAGCACCGGGCCGGTCACCGTCGACGCCATCGTGAAGTACTTGCGGGTAATGCTCTCCGGCACGCGCACCCTGTTGTCGTTGACGCTCTCGTCCCAGTGCGTCGCGCGGAAGCCGACGGATGAATTGAAGGTGAGGAAAGCGAGCTTGGTGAAGGGGAACCGCAGGGTCGGGAACAGATCCATGCGTGTCAGCCCGGTGTCGGTCGAGCCGCGCACCGACTTGACGTTGCGGATGAGCGTGACGTATTCGCCCGAGGCGCCGAAGTACAGGGGCAGTCCGCCGATCGGCTTCTCGGCGCGTCCGTAGCGGATGCGCGGAAACGATCCGGTGACGTTCGAATTGGTGTCGGTGGTGAAGACCTCGCTGCGTTCGACGGTGCCGCTGAGGTTGTTCGCGCCCCAGTTGCCGGAGACGTTCGCCCCGAAGGTGCGTTGCACGTTGGTGGCTGCGAGCAGGTCCTGCTGGTAGCGCTGCTGCGACACGAGACTGGAAAAGTAGTTCGCGTTGCCGCTGAGCCGCAGGCCGGCCGGCAGCTGCTGGAGCACGCTGCCGTTGACCTGATAACTCTTCAGGCCGGGCACGGTGTTGGTCGAGCCGTTCGACTGCTCGTAGATCGCTTCGTGCTCGCGCAGGACGGAGGTCTGGATGTTTCCCGACGACCCCGGGCTCTGAATATAGCGGTAGTCGCCGCCAAAGCCCTGGCCCGTCTTCGAATAGAAGCTGTGGTAGAGCGTCGCATCGTGGCTGCGGTTGATCGCCCAGAAGAACGCATTGTTGATCGTCTGTCCTTTGATCGTGGAGTTGCCGTAGATCGGCAGCAGGAACCCCGTCGCACGATCCTCTTTGTTGATCGGGTAATACATCGCCGGGAGGTAGAAGACGGGGACGTCCTTGACCTTCAGCAGCATGTTCGTGAGGACGGCGCGCTTCTCGAGCGTGAGCGTCACGGAGCTTGCCACCATCTCCCACCGCGGCGTCGGCTGGACGCAGGTGGTGAAGCCGCCGCGCGTGATGCGATACGTCTTCGGTCCGAGCTTCTCGATGCTCTCGCCCCAGAAATACGCATCCGGTTCCTGGGTCCCGAACAGGGATCGGTCCACTCCACGGGTCTCGAGGTTGGCGATTTCGTGCATACGCTCGGC
>JANPCT010000171.1:0-1709 GCA_031431095.1 Acidobacteriota bacterium
CGCAACCTGCAGGTTCCGGCCGATGACGACGTTACCGGCCGAGAGGGTCGCCGTCGCCGGTGTAATCGTCGCCGAAATCTGAACTCCGTTCGCGGGTGTGCTGAACGACACGGGAGCCTGAACGGTGAGCGCCACCGAACCGGCCGCGTGCGGATCGAACGCCGTTGTGGCGATCGCATTGGTGGCCGTAAAGGTCGCCACGTTCGGCACCGACCCGATCGGGTTGTCGGAGCTCGACACCGTCACGTCGAACGACGGGTAGCCGGCGCGCACCGCCTGGCAGCGATCGCAACCGGGGCCCGCGACGTATTCGAGGGTGCCGGGTTCCAGCCAGGCGCTGCCCAGCGTCAAGGTCGTATTCGGCGCGGCCGGATGCGTGGTGAAGCTCGAGGTCACGAACACGATGCCGGACGGGGCAAGCGTCACGGGCAGCGACGCGGGATCGTAGTTGGCAGCCGCGGCAGTCACCGGCACCGTTCCGGTTTCGCCGAGCGCCTGCACGAAGAAGCCGGGCGCGATCGTTTGTCCAGCGCCGACGATCAGCGTAATGCTCGCGGAGCCCGCGCCGGCCGCTGTCTTCGAAAGCAGGACCTTCGACGGATCGGTGCTCGTGAGCACGATCGGCAGGTTGCCCGCGGGCGCGGGCGAGCCGAGATTCAGCGACGCGGGCGCCTGCAGGTTGCGGCCGACCGTGACGCTCGCGGGTGCGAACAACAGCGGCGCGGCGACGGTCGCAGTGATCCGCGATCCGATCGCGGGGGCCGAGAAGCCCGGCGGCACACCGAGGCTGATCTGTGTGGTGCCAGCGGCCGTCGGATCGAACGTCGATGTCGGGTCAGATGGACCATTGAAGGCCACCGGGCTGGTGACCACACCAACCGCGGGGTTGGAACTGGTGACCGTGACTGACGCGACCGCGCCCGGCCGCACCGGCTGCCGCTCGATCGGCATGAGGCTTCCAGGCTCGAGGCGGACCGGATGGATCGGAAGCGAGTTGTTGGGCGAGAACAGGCCTGTGACGAAGTTCCCGATCGCCAGCCGGAAACCCGATGGCGCGAGCGTGACGCTGCCCTGCGCGTCAGGGAATCCCGCCGCCGCGGCGGTCAGCAGGACGACTCCGGCGTCCGCGAGTCCATGAACGCGGAATGGAGGAATCTGCGTCGAGCCCGCGGGCACCGTCACGATGATGCTGGACACACCTCCGCTGACACTGTCGGCGGCGAGCAGCAGCTTCGACGGATCGCCGCTGGTGATGGTGACCGCGCGGCCTCCGGGCGGTGCGGCAGAGCCCAGCGACCCCGACACCAGGGTCATCAGGTCTTTGCCGACGGTGGTGCTCTCGAGGTTGATCGGCTGTGCGGGCGATACAGTCACAGAAGCCGATGCCGAACTCGTGTCCAGGAGATCGGTTGGCGTCACGGTCACGACCGTCGATCCGAGCGCCTGCCCGGTGACGACGATCGATGCCGTCAGTTGATTTGCGGGGATCGTCACGGCGACGGGCGCGGCGATGACGCCGGCTGCCTGCACCGCGACCTGGAAGCCGATCCCCCCATTGGGTGCCGGCGCCGACAACTGCAGCATCAGGGTGCCCTGGCCGCCCACGACGACGTTCAGTGATGCGGGAGACAACGTCATCGATCGTGCGACCGCAACGACCTCGGCGTCCCCGGCAAGGCCGGCGGCGGACGCGCTGATCTCGGTCATGC
>JANPCT010000172.1:0-2428 GCA_031431095.1 Acidobacteriota bacterium
GACCGAGAAATTCCGCGGCGGGATGTGTGTAGCCAGGGAACCGCGTGTTGCCGCCGAGGTGGGTGGGCCGCTACCCACTTCGGAAGCGCGTGACCGCAGAGACCGGCTTTGCGTGACTTCGCGGACTTCAGCGCTCGCCCAGGACGCCCCGGATGACGAAACCGATATTCGCCGGCCTCTCGCCGAGCCGGCGCATGAAATAGGGGAACCATTCACGGCCAAATGGAACGTAGACGCGGACGCGCCGCCCTTCCCGTTTGAGCGAGCTCTGTAGGTCCCGGCGGATGCCGTACAGCATCTGAAATTCATAGGCCGCCGGGTCGATGCCCCGCTCGAGCGCGAACGCGCGCGTGGCCTCGATCATCGCGGGATCGTGCGTCGCCATCGCGGGATAGTGTCCGCCCGCCAGCAGGATCCGCATGATGCGCACGAAGGCGGCGTCGACATCCGCCATCGACTGATAGGCGGCGTCGCGCGGTTCCTTGTAGGCCCCTTTCACCAGCCGCACGCGCGCCCCGAGCTCGTTCATGCGCGCCGCATCCGCTTCACTGCGCGGCAGGTAGGATTGCAGCACCACGCCGGTGTTGCGGTAGCCCTGCTGCCACACCGTCTCGAACACTTCGAAGGTCACCGCCGTGAAGGGGGAGTTCTCCATGTCGATGCGGACGAAGAAGTCCCTCGATGCGGCGGCATCGAGGATGCGGCGCAGGTTGTCGACGCAAGTCGCCCGATCGATCGTCAGTCCGAGCTGCGTGAGCTTCAGTGAGATGTTGCGCTCGATCCCGGAGGCGGCGATCGTCTCGATCACGGCGATGTAGGCACGGGTTGCCGCATCCGCCTCGGCGATCGACGCCACGCTCTCGCCGAGGTAGTCGAGCGTCACGCCCAGTCCGTTGGCCTGGATCTGCCTCGCCGCGTCGATGGCTTCTTCGACCGTTTCCCCCGCAATGAACCGGCGCGCGAACCCGCCGCGAGCGCCCATTCCGTATCGCGAGGCGGCTCGCTTCAGCGACTGGCTGCCGGCGAGGAGATGGAAAAAGGTTCTTGAAACGGCCTGAAGCATCAATGCGTACGGGCGGGGCGCCGTGGAACGAGCAGGTGCTGGAGAGTGCGCGCGTAGTAGCGCAGCACCGTGCGTTCGCGGACGCGGTAGCGGCCGCCGCGCTCCAGGTGAATGATGTTGCGATCGACCAGCATCTGCGCGCCAGTTTCGACGGCCTCGCGTCCGGTGCTCACCGCCAGGTTGGCGTTGGCCTGGCGCAGGGTGTCGATAATCGCGTCGGCCCGCCCCTCCAGCTCGCGACGTGTCGTCGACGGCCGCATCGCGGCGGCGACGATGGCGGTGGGCAAGACCTTGTAGAGCGTCCCGATGGTGTCGCGGATCTGATGCCCGAGGCCCATCACGTCCCGCCGGGATTCCGGATCGTATCCGCCGAGCGGGATCGGGCGCCCGAACGTGACGAAGGCGCGCGACTGATAGCCGACCGCGTAGCGGACCATCTCGGCCACTTCCCGCCCGAACGGACGCGAACGGCGCTTGACGGCCTGGTGCGGCAGGATGTGATCCTCCAGCACGATGTCGTACGCCACCGCGAGCGGCACGATCACCGAGTTGGCGACGTCCGCCTGCAGCGTCGCGTGCAGCAGCCCCGTTTTGGGTGTCTTCATCTCGCCGGTATAGCTGCGGCCGCCCTCGATGTAGAACAGCAGGTCGCTTCGCTGCAGCAACTCGGCGACGTACGCCTTGAGCGTGACCAGATAGGCCGGGTCCTTGGTGTTCCGGCGAATCGGGATGGCGCCGGTCACGTGACGATGCAGCAGTCCGAGCGGGCCGCCGAACAGGTTGATGCCCGCGGCCGTGACGGGCGGACGGATGCCGTTGTCGTCGAGCACGAGGGGCTCGACGAGATAGTCCAGATGCGATTTGTGATTGGACACGTAGATGACGCGCCCGGCGCGCGTCGCCTGCTGCGGGATCTCGACGTGTTCCTGAAGGCGTTCGACTTTGCGGAGGATGGGATAGAGCGGGTGCTTCAAGGCCCGGTAGATCGGGTACCGCTGCGTCGTCCGTAGCTCGTCCAGGTAGGAGTTGATCCGCTCCCGCGCCTGCAGTTCGCTCTGCCCATGCCCACCGCGCAGGTAGCGCGCGACATCCTTGCGGGCGAGAACGGCCTGGGTGATGTCGTCTGGAGGCACGTGCGGTTCGACTATATCAAAGGCAGTTGCGCCCCGGGGGTCTGCCGCGGATCGCTCAGCTCTTCTCGATTTCCCTGCAAATGGCGTCGGTGAACTCCGTGGTGCTTGCCGAGCCGCCCAGATCCCGGGTCCGAATCATCCTCTGGGCGAGGACCGTGGCAAGGGCCGCCCGAATCCGCTCCGCGCGAGCGCGTTCGCCGATGTGGTCGAGCATCAGCAGCCCCGACAGCAG
>JANPCT010000173.1:0-1527 GCA_031431095.1 Acidobacteriota bacterium
AAATACCTCGGCATTCGACCGGCGCTGCATCCCGCGCTGCGGCGTTGCTCCTCCCTTACATACGCCCGGTATGCGTGGTCGTCGCGCCTTGCAGCGCGGGCGCTTCACCGGTCTCGGTGCGCGAGCCATTTCGCGATCGGAGCACTAGGAGACCGTCCCCTGCCCCGTTGACCCCGCCACCGCATACGTCCCGGCCACTTCGTCGAGCGACTCGGCGAACGCGTGCAGCACGGCATCCGCCTGATCCTTCGTGATGACCAGCGGCGGCGCAAAGCGAATCGAGTTGCGGCCGGCGCCGAGGATCAGCACGCCGCGCGTGAACATCGCCTGGACGATGGCATTGCGTTCGTCGATCGCCCGCGCTTTCGTCTTGCGGTCCTTGACCAGCTCGACGCCGATCATCAGGCCGCGGCCGCGCACGTCGCCGATGATCGGATGCCTGTCCTGCAGCGCGCGCAGCGCATTCATCATGTGTTCGCCCACGGTCGCGGCGTTCTCGACGTACTGCTCGCGCAGGAGCTTGATCGTCACCAGCGCGGCCGCGCAGGCGACGGGGTTGCCGCCGAACGTGCTCGCATGAGTGCCGGGCGGCCAGCTCATCACCTCGGCGCGGGCACAGGTGATGCCCAGCGGCAGTCCGGACGCAATGCCCTTGGCGATGTTGACGATGTCGCCCGTGACGCCGAAATGCTCCGCGGCAAACATCTTCCCCGTGCGCCCCATTCCCGACTGCACCTCGTCGAGCACCAGCATCATGCCGTAATGCCTGGTCAGCTCGCGCAGCCCCTGCAGGAACGCCGCCGGCGGAACGATGTAACCACCCTCCCCCTGGATGGGTTCGACGACGATCGCCGACACTTCATCCGGCGCAGTCAGGTGGACGAGGATCTGGTCGCGAATAAACGAAAGTGACGCCTCCGCGCACGCGTCGGCGCTGCCGTTGAAACGGTAGGTGTCGGGATAGGGCGCGTGATACACGCCGGCCATCAGCGGACCGAAGCCGCGGCGCTGGATCGACTTGCTCGACGTCAGCGCGAGCGCACCGAGCGATCGGCCGTGAAACGAGCCGAGGAAGGCGATCACGTTCGGACGCCTGGTGTAGTACCGTGCCAACTTGATCGCCGCTTCGGTCGCTTCCGTGCCCGAATTTCCGAAGAAAGAGCGGACGTCACCGTCGATCGGCACGAGCGAGGCGAGCTCCTCCGCCAGGCGCACCTGCGGCTCGTAGTAAAAATCCGTCCCCGACATGTGAATGAACTTGGCCGCCTGCTCGGCGATCGCCTTGACGACCTCCGGGTGCGACACACCGGTCGAGTTCACCGCGATGCCGGCGGCGCAGTCGACGAACACATTGCCGTCGACGTCCTCGACCACCACGCCGTCGCCGCGCGCGATGACCAGCGGGTAATCCCGGGGGTACGACGGCGACACGAACTTCGCGTCCTTGTCGATGATCGCCTTGGCCTTCGGCCCTGGGAGGGCCGTTCTGATGTGGGGTGCTTTCATAATCCGCTTTCAGCTCTCAGC
>JANPCT010000174.1:0-4357 GCA_031431095.1 Acidobacteriota bacterium
GGGCCGGACGATGGCCGCGGCGTTACTGGAGAATGGGGCGCGTCTCGTCGTGCTTGGCCGATCGGAGCGGCTGCACACCGTCGCCGCGCGCTGGGCCGACGCGTACGGATCCGATCGGGTAGCGGCGCACCAGGTCGACATGCACGATCTCACCGCGCTGCGCGAAACGCTCGCGCGGATTGCCGGCGACGAGCGTTCGATCGACGCCATCGTCAACAACGCCCACGAGCTCGGCCCGGCGACGGGATTCAACGTGCCCGAAGGCGCGCTCGACCTTGCCACTCTCGAGCACTGGCAGCGCAATCTCGCCGGCGGGGTCTACTGGCCGGCGTTGACGGTGCAGACGCTCGGCGCCCGCATGCGTGACGCCGGGCGCGGGTCGATCGTCAATATTTCGACGATGTACGCGCAGGTGGCGCCCAGTCCGCAGCTCTACGAGGGGACCGCGTCGATGAACCCGCCCGGCTACTCCGCGGCGAAAGCGGCGATGCTGGCGTTCACGCGGTATGTGGCGTCATTCTGGGGGCCGTTCGGTGTGCGGGCGAACGCGATCCTGCCGGGTCCATTCTCGAATACCGAGGAGATCGGGCCCAACACGGTGCAGGACCGCGGTTTTCTCGAGCGGCTCGAATCACGGACCTGCCTGCGCCGCGTCGGCCGTCCGGAGGAGCTCGCCGGGGCGCTGCTGTTTCTCACGTCGGATGCCTCGAGCTTCGTGACCGGGCACGCGCTCGTCGTCGACGGCGGCTGGACGATTACGTGAACAGGAGAGCGTGAGATGGACACAGTGCAAGTCGGGGAGCGGACGGTCGGCCGGGGACGTCCGTGTTACGTGATCGCGGAAGCCGGCATCAATCACAATGGCGACCTCTAGGTGGCCAAGCGGCTGATCGACGCCGCGGTGCTGGCCGGATGCGACGCCGTGAAGTTTCAGAAGCGAAGCGTTGACGTCGTCTACACCGCCGAGGAGCTCGCCAAGCCGCGCGACAATCCATTCGGCTCGACCAACGGCGACTTGAAACGCGGCCTCGAATTCGGCAAGGCGGAATACGCCGCCATCGACGCCTACTGCCGCGAACGCAAGATCGCCTGGTTCGCGTCCTGCTGGGACGAAGCGTCGGTCGACTTCATCGAAACCTTTTCGCCTCCTTGTTACAAGATCGCGTCGGCCTGCCTCACCGACGACAACCTGCTGCGCCATCACGCGCGCACCGGACGGGCGATCGTGCTGTCGACCGGCATGAGCACGCTCGAACAGATCGATCATGCGGTCGAGGTTCTTGGTAAGGATCGCCTCGTCGTCATGCACACGACCAGCACATATCCATCTGAGATTCGTGACTTGAACCTGAAGGTGCTCGGCGAGTTCGCCTGCCGCTACGACGTGCCGATCGGCTACTCCGGGCATGAAGTCGGCCTGCCGACCTCGGTCGCGGCGGTGGCACTGGGCGCCTGCATGGTGGAGCGCCACATCACGCTCGATCGCGCGATGTGGGGCAGCGATCAGGCCGCATCGGTCGAACCGCAGGGCTTCACCCGCCTGGTGCGCGACATTCGCGCGGTCGAGACGGCAATGGGCGACGGGGTCAAGCGCGTCATCGACGCCGAGATTCCGATCATGAAGAAGCTGCGGCGCGTCGGCTAGATGGAAGAACTCGGGGCGGTTGCCGCGGCCGCTGCGCTCGGGCGCGAAGCGACCAGCATCGCGCGCTATATCGTCACATCGCGCCTCACGCGCCGCACACCGCAGCGTGTGTCGGCCGAGTACGACGGCGGCTACTGGGCCGACGTGCTCCGCAACCGCGCGTGGGAGCGCTGCGACACCCTGCACGACTTCATCGTCCCGCGTACCCTGGGCACCCGCGTCGCGCGCATCGACAACCGGCTGGTGCGCATCGCCACGACCGACTACTACGAATACCGGCTGCAGATGCTGCAGCGTGAGATCGGGCGCTACGCCAGCGCCGGCGCCCCCATCGTCGAAATCGGCTGCGGCTATGGCGTCAACCTGTTCACGCTCTTCGCAACTGGACAGTGGCAACAGCTTACCGGCCTCGATATTTCGGCCAACGCGCTACAGGCCGGACGCCTGATTGCCGAGCGATTCGGCACTGGTGCGGCGATCGAGTTCCAGCGGCTCGATCTGCTCAGTGACGATGCGGCGTGGAGCCGGCTGACGGATGCGACGGTGTTCTCGTACTATGCCTTCGAGCAGTTGAAGCATCACACTGGAGACGTCCTCCGCCGGATCGTGGCGGCGCGGCCGCGTCGAGTGATTCATATCGAGCCGACGCCGGAACTGTGGAGCCGGCTCGATGCGAAAGATGCGATCAACCGGTTGTATTCCTGGAGCCATGACTACCAGGACAACCTCCTCGACACACTTCGCGCGATGGAACGCGCCGCGACCGTTCGCATGGTGGACGTGCGGCGCCTGTACTATGCTCCAGGCGTGCGGCACGACCCGACGCTGATCTGCTGGGAGCCGCGTTGATCCGGCGCCGACGTCGATGAAAATCCGCGAGCACATTCCCCCCACCGTGGTGACGGCTGCGCGTCTCGTCCGCACCCGGCTCACGCTGGCGGGGCTGAGGGACCGCCCGGAGCGGGCGCATCGCGAGGCGGCCGTCGCGGCTATCAAGGCATTGCGGGCGCCGGCGCCGGCGACGGCCGGACCCCGTGTCCTGATGTTCTCGCTGCGCGGCGGCTGGCCGCCACACGTCGCCTGGGACGCCGTCGTGGCCGAAGGGCTCACGCTTCGCGGCGCGCGTGTGCACGTGTTCAATTGCGGCGGGCACATGCCGATCTGCGAGGTGAACTTCCGGCATGCCGACCCGCGCGTGGCCTGCGCCGAGTGCCGGTTGTATCCCGCAGCCCTCGACGGCGCGCTCGGACTCGAAACGAGCTGGCTCGCCACCTACCTGGCCGAAGGCGATCGCCGCGAGATCGAGGCCGCCGTCACGCGGCTCGACCCGTCGCAGTACGAGGCGTGGACGTTCGACAACCGGCCGATCGGGACGATGGTGCGCAACTCGGTGCTGTGGTTCGTGCGCAAGAGCCGCGTCGATTTCCAGGACTCTGGCGACGTGCGCGTCTATCGTGATTTTCTCGTCGCCGGCGCCCAGGTCGCGCGGATGGCGCCGCGCCTGCTCGACGCCGTTCGTCCCGAGCTTCTGGTCGAATTGAACGGACTGTTTTTCGCGGAGCAGATCCTCAACAGCTTCGTGGCGCCCGGTTGCCGCATCGCGACCTACGAGGCGGGCTGGCGGATGAACTCACTCGGGTTCGACTGGCTCAGCGCCGCGGGTTTTGCGGATGTGGACGAGCCGTGGCAGCGGCTGGCGGATCGTCCTCTTACCGACGAGGAGTCGGCGACGCTCGACGAGTGGATAGGGAAGCGTCGCGGCGGTGACATGCAGCGCGATTTCTACGTGCGGTTCGACGCGCCGGTTGACGGCGCCGTCCTCGGCGCGCTCGGACTGCAGCCGGACGTGCCGACCGCGGTGCTCTACACGAATCTCGTGTGGGACACGGCCGTGTTCGGCCGCGACATCGGCTTTGCCTCCATCGCGGACTGGCTGCGACAGACGGTCGCGTGGTTCCGCGGGCGTCGCGATCGCCAGCTCGTGATCCGCATACACCCGGCGGAAGACCTGCGCCCGTCGCAGGAGACGAAAGAGAAACTGTCGGACGTCGTGCGCGAGCTCGCCCTCCCGCCCAACGTGAAGCTGGTCCCGTCCGCGGCGTCCGTGAGCAGCTACGCGCTGATGGATGCCGCGTCGGTGGTGATGGTCTATACATCGACTGCGGGGCTGGAGGCCGCGCTCTCCGGCAAGCAGGTCCTGGTGGCGGCGCGGGTCTACTACGCGCGGCGGGGCTTCACGCGCGACGTGGACACCGCGGTGGACCTCGGAACGTCGCTGGATCAGGCATTTGCCGCACCGCGCCTCACCGCGGCGCAGCGTGACCTCGCGCGACGGTTCGCGTACCTGTTGTTGTTCCGCTTTCTTCGCGAGGTGCCTGTCGTCAAGCAGCGGCCGCACACGCATCCGCTGCTCGACGCGGCCGGCGCGGAGGCGTTGCGGCCCGGTCGGTCCGCCGACTTCGACCTGCTCATGGACAGCCTGCTGCACGGCCGCCCGTTCGTTCGCCAATGAAAGCGTGTGTGATACGATCCCTCGGCGTCAACGCACGATCTCCCGGCTCCTGACTCCCGACAACGTTCTGCCAGTTTCCATGCTGCCGAGTTCCGCGCTGTACTTCACGTTCCTGGCCCTCTGCGCCTGCGTCCTCGCCGTCCTCAGTTTCCGCGCCGATCGCTTCCTCGGCAGGATCGTCCTCTTCGCGCTCGTCGTCA
>JANPCT010000175.1:0-8332 GCA_031431095.1 Acidobacteriota bacterium
CCATCCGAAATGCGGACACGAGCCAGGTTCGCGTCACTGCGACCGGCCGGGAGGGGTCGTTTCGCATGCCGGCGACCCCAGTCGGGACCTACGAAGTCCGCGTCGAGTCCAGCGGCTTCGCTCCATATATGCACAGCGGGATCACCCTGAGCATCGGGCAGACCGCGCACCTGGCGATCGTCCTCGTCCCGGCCGGTGTCGTCGAGACGGTGGCGGTGAGTGCCCAGCCGCCGGGATGTCGTTGTCGAACTCCAGGTCGCGCGGCGGTCTCGCCGCGCAATAGGGCCAGCCGCAGGCCTCCGTTGAGGAAGGCCACATGCCTCGCCCCACGGGTGAGCGTCAACGTTGAGAGTGACGCGGCCTTGCCGTCGGGCGTGACCGCCTTCAACGGAAACGTCGTCCCGACGTCAGCCCCGGAGTAGACCGAGGAGACCACGTGCACGTGATCCGGAACGAGGCGGACGTCGAGGCGCGCACGATCACGGTTCAGTTGATCCCGGCTCGAACGTCACGGCGCATCGACGCCGCAGACAATCCGGCATGCACCTTCTGAGGATACGCAGCTACCCTGGTGGGGCTTGCTTCTGAAAGATCTTCATGGCTTCATTCGGCACGCTCAGCGTCGTACCGCAGAACAGGCACACACAGACGGCGACCTCCTGGAGGTGACGGGCCAGCTCCATCGCGCCGGTCCTGCAGATCGGACAGACGGGGACCAGGTCGCATGGGGAAGGGGTGTCGGATCCCGGGTCGGTCATCTTCCTGCTGGTGTTACGGGCGTGAGGAACCCCTGATGGAATTACCGGGGAGGCTCAGTTAGTGACGTCCGTTATACCACGCGGCAATCAGGTCTGGGTTCTCGACCGCCGCGCCAGCGACGTCGCACCGCCGCCCGCACGTCGTCCGGAATTATGATGGCAGAGGCATGATTCCCTCGAGACTCTTCGCGGTCCTGGTGCTCATCGCGGCCGCCGTCGCGACCGGATCCAGTCAGAGCGGACGCATCTGGCCGCCGCCTCTGCAGCAGGCCGGCAACGAGTCGCCCGTGCTCTCGCCGCGCGATGAGCTCGCGACCATCAGCATGCCGCCGGGCTATCACCTCGAACTGGCCGCCAGCGAGCCGCTCGTCCAGGATCCCGTCGTCATCGATTGGGACGGCGAAGGGCGGCTGTGGGTCGTCGAGATGCCCGGCTACATGCCCGATATCGAGGCGAGCCATGAGCACGACCCGGTTGGCCGCGTGGTGGTCGTGGAGGACACCAATGCCGATGGCCGCATGGACAAGCGCACGGTCTTCGCGCAGGGGCTCGTCCTCCCTCGCGCGATCAAGGTGCTCGACCAAGGCGTGCTGGTGGGGGAGCCGCCGAACCTCTGGTACATGCGCGATACCACCGGAGACCTGAAGGCAGACACGAAGGAGCTCGTCACGAATACCTACGGGCGCCTCGATGCCAACGTCGAGCACAACGCCAACACCCTCCTCTGGGCGCTCGACAACTGGATCTACACCTCGGAGGTCGACACCTTCCTGCGCTTCAAGAACGACAAGTTCGAGGTGCGGCGGACGCTGGCGCGCGGCCAATGGGGCGCGTCACAGGACGACGCCGGACGCGTCTACCGGAATTCGAATGAATCGGCGCTCCACGCCGACCTCGTACCGACACAGTATTTCAGTCGCAACCCCGCGCTGGTCCGGACGCGCGGCAGCGATGAATTCCTCGGCAATCCGGCCGACGATCTCAACGCGGTGTGGCCGGTCCGCCAGACTCGCGGTGTGAACCGCGGCTACCAGGCAGGGATCCTTCGTGAAGACGGCAGCCTGGCGCACTTTACGGCCGCATGCGCGCCGACGGTCTACCGCGGCGACCGACTGCCGGCGGAATTGTCGGGCAACGTGTTCGTCGCGGAGCCGGCGGGCAATCTCGTGAGCCGGATCGTCATCAGCGACGACGGGTCGTCTCTGCGCGGCCGGAGGGCCTACGACCGCGGCGAGTTCATTGCCGCGACCGACGAGCGGTTCCGCCCCGTGTATCTCTCATCCGCGCCCGACGGCACGCTCTACGTCGTCGACCTCTATCGCGGCATCATCCAGCACCGCGGGTTCATCACCGAGTATCTGCGCGATCAGATCCTGTCGCGATCGCTCGGACAGCCGATCGGGCGCGGCCGCATCTGGCGGGTCACGCACGATACGACGCGGCGTGCCGCCAAACCATCCTTCGGGCGCGCCACACCTGAGGCGCTCGTCGAGGCGCTCTCACACCCGAACGGCTGGTGGCGGGACACCGCGCAGCAGCTGCTGGTGCAGCGGAACGACAAGGCGTCCGTGGCGCCCCTGAACAAGCTGGCCGGCGACGCGACGGCGCCACGCAACCGGCTGCATGCGATGTGGGCCCTGGATGGAATGGACAGCCTGGATCGGGCGATCGTGATCCGCGCGCTGGGAGATGCGTCCCGCGACGTGCGCGTCTCGGCGATCCGGCTGTCGGAGCGGTGGCTGCGTGAAGGCAACGAGGCCATGCGCCAGGCCGTCACTGCACTCGCGGCCGATCCCGATTGGGCGGTACGCGATCAGCTCGCCGCGTCGCTTGGCGAGCTGCCGCCGGGCTCGAAAGAGGCAGCGGTGGTCGCGTTCCTCGAACGCAACGCGAACGACGCCATCGCCACGGATGCGGCCCTGAGCGGGGTGAGCGGCAGCGAGGACGCGGTGCTGTCGGCGCTCATGAAGGGCACCGACGAAACACCTCAACGCGCGGCGGCGATGACGATGCTGGCCGCGACGATCGTGTCGGGCGCGCAGGACGCTTCGATCCAGCGGCTGTTCGCCGCGATCGCCGAACCGGTGCAGCCGGCGTGGCAACGATCGGCTCTGCTGAAAGGGGCCGAAGTCACGCTCCTCGGGGCGAATGCTCCGGGCAGCGCACCGGGACGCGGTCGAGGCCGCGGGGCGACGCCGGCCGATGCGCCTTGCACAACCTGCCCGGGCGGCCGCGCTGGTCCGGGCGGCGCGTCCGCATTCCCCGCTGCGAGGGGAGCGGCGGCTGACCCGGTTGCCGAGGGAGCCGTGGTGGCCGGGACAGGTCGGGGGGGACGAGGGCGCGGCCGCGGCGCGGCACGGCCGGCGGTGAAACTTGCGCGCGAGCCGGCGATTGCGGCGCTCGCCGCCGCCAACACGGGCGACCTGTCGTCGCGCGCGGCGGAGGTGCTCGGACGGCTCGAGTGGCCCGGCAAGCCGGGTGCGGCGGCGGCGACGCCGCTCACACCGGTAGAGCAGGCGCGCTTCGACGCGGGCCGCACCATCTACCAGAATCTCTGCCAGGCCTGCCACCAGCCGAACGGGCGCGGTCTCGACAAAATCGCGCCGCCTTTGATCGGATCCGAATTCGCGCTGGCGACGGCGGTCACCATTCCGATCAGGATCGTGCTGAATGGAAAGGAAGGGGCCGTGGCGCTGATGCCGCCGCTCGGCGGCGGGCTCAGCGACGATCAGATCGCCGCAGCGCTCACCTACATCCGCCGCGAATGGGGGCACACCGCATCGCCAATCGAGCCCGCAGCCGTCGCGGAGACGCGCAAGGAAACCGCCGACCGCAAACGTCCATGGACGACCGACGAGCTGACGCGGATGATTCGCGTCCCGCGCTGAACGCCGGGCGCTTCACTTCGACGCTTCACGCGAAGGATCGAAGCTCTGTAGTTTCCGCCTTCAGGCGGAATTCAGGAACTCTCTGGAAGCCGATTTCGCGGTAGCGCTACTGCTTGATCGTGATGAACCAGGCCGCCACGATCGGTCCCTGCGGACCACGTCCGCGGCCGCCCGGCGCGGGCGCCGGCGCGTCCAGCGGCGGGGCGGGAGCAGGACCCCGCTGCGGCTGGAACAGATACGCGTTGTGGGTGACGGGATCCACCGCGATGGTCTTGGCCCCGGCAAACGTCGGGACGGTGGCGATCACGCTGTATCTGTCCGGCGAATCCTGGTGAACGACTGTGACGTTGCCTTCGCCGCCGTTTGGAATGTAAATCAGCCTGGTCGAGGGATCCCAGCCCAGGGCATCGACGCGGGTGCCGTTCGGAATGGAGGCGACGACGCGCCCGGTGTCGGCGTCGACGACCACCGAGGTCTTGCTGCATCCGGCGAAGATGCGCCTCGAGGCGGTGTCGTAGGCGATGCCGGTGGGACCGTCGCACGGCGCCAGCGGCCACGACGCCGTCGCCTTCCATGTCTTGACGTCGATTACCTGGATCGTGTTCTTGCTCTCGTTGTTGACGAAGATGCGTCCCTTCCCGTCCGCGGCCGCTCCCTCCGGAGCAGTGTCCTCGAGCTCGACGGTCGCGACGATGTCCCCTGTGGCGGGATCGATCGCCGTCAGCGTGCCGATCGGGCGGCTGTGATTCGTCAGGATGATCTTGTCGTCCGACTCGTCGTACATGATTCCGTCGAGTCCGGGGCCGACCTTGATCTGGCGCAACACCGCCAGCGTCTTGAGGTCGAACATGGTGACCGTCTGATCGCCGCTGTTGGTGGTGAAGCCGTGGCCCGCCTTGGTGGCCAGGCCGGCGCCGTGCACCCCGGGTAGATTGGGTATGTCGGCGAGCACTTTTCCCGTCGCGCCGTCGACCACCATCATGTGCGTGGACCGCGACACGAAGACACGGCCGGTCGCCGCTTCGACCGCGACGTAGTCCGTGCCCCCTTCGCCCTTGATGTCCGCCTTGTCCACTTTGAACGCCTGGGCAGACAGGGGGAACGGTACGCCGAGCGCCGCGGTCACCAGCAGGGCGGATGCAACGCAAAGCTGTCGGAACATCACTGACCTCGTTCAACAAAAGAAAAAAAGGGCGGAACCCGGGCCAGTCTAACGCGGCGACATGAACACGCGATGACAACCGCCGTCCACGGGTGAGGACCCGACCATAGCGTGACTCGCGTCCGCCGACACCGTATTGTCATCTTCATTTCGATAGAGTGCGGCACATCAGGGGCATTTCCTTTCCAGGAGAAGAACACCATGCAGAAACGGGAGTTCGTCATCGCCGCGGCCATCGTCGCGTTCGCGTCCGCAGGCTACGCCGCCGATCAGAAAGTGACGCTGAACAATCTGCCGCCTGCCGTGAAGGCCACGGTGGACGCGGAATCGAGGGGGGCTACGATCAAGAGTATTTCCGGCGAGATGGAAAACGGCAAGAAGGTGTATGAGCTCGAGACGCTCGTCAATGGACGCACGCGCGATCTCATGATCGACGGCGCGGGTAAAGTCTACGTCGTGGAGGAGCAGCTCGACGTCGACAAGGCGCCGGCCCCCGTCAAGGCTGCTCTCGAAGCGCGCGGCAGGATCCTGATGCTCGAATCAGTCCAGCAGAACGGCAGGACGCGCTACGAGGGGCAGGTGCAGACCAAGGCCGGGAAGAAGGTGGCCGTCGAGGTCGACGCCGACGGCAAGCCGTACAAGAAGTAGGCGAGTGGGCGGTGGTCGGGTGGCGGCCGCCTCGGCCCTACTGCGAGCGCGACAGCGCGCGGTACGCGACAGGCACGAGATACAGCGTCACGAAAGTCGAGAGCGTCAGCCCGCCGATGACGGCCAGCGCGAGGGGCCGTTGCAACTCCGCCCCCGCGCCAAGGCCGAGCGCCAGCGGCAGCAGTCCGAACAGTGTGCAGAGCGTGGTCATGAGGATCGGGCGGAGGCGCACCCGGCCGGCGATTTCCAGCGCCTCGGTGAACGGCGTGCCTTCGTCGCGGAGCCGGTGCGCATAGTCCAGCAGGACGATACCGTTCTTGACGACGAGGCCGACCAGCAGGATCAGCCCCATCGCGGACGACACGTTCAAATCGATGCCGGTGACGAGCAGCAGCGCGAACGCGCCGCCGAGCGAGAGGGGCGCCGCAAGCAGAATCAGCACGGCCGGCAGGAAGCGCCGGAATTGCACGACCAGGATGATGAACACGAGCGCCGCGGCGATGGCGAACACCGTCAGCAACTCGCGGAACGCCTGACGCTGCGACGCGTACTGCCCGCCCACCTCGGTGGTATAGCCGACCGGCAGTTTCACGGCCGCCAGCCTGGTTTCGATGTCGGCGACCGCGCTGCCCAGGTCGCGTCCCTCGAGGCGTCCGCTCACGATCGCCATCTGCCGCAGGTTTTCGCGATCGAGGATCAGCGCGCCTGCACTCGTGGTCGCGTGAGCCACCGATCCCAGGGGAACGGATCGCCCGTCCTGCGCGCGGACGGGTGTCTCGGACATCCGTTGCGGATCCATCCGGTAGGCGTCGGGATAACGAACGCGCACCGGCACCGTCCGGTCCGGCAAGCGAAGCTCGGTGCGGACGTCGCCGAGCCAGGCGTCCGAGAGTTGTTCCGACACCTGTGTGACGCTGAGGCCGAGGCGGCCGATCGCCGTCGGGTCGATGTCCCAAGTGGTCTCCGGGTTGCCCCTCTGCACGCCGACGAGATCGACGACGCCCTCGACCTTTTCGAGCTCGGCCTCTATCTGCTCGGACAGTTCCGCCAACACGTCAGGATCATCCCCGAAGACCTTTACCTCGATCGGCGTTGGCGCTCCCTCGAGATCGCCAAGCATGTCCTGCAGCAGCTGGACGAACTCGATCTCGAATCCAGGCGCGGCTTCCTGAAGGTCATCGCGCAGATCGGTGATGACCTCCTCGGCCGCTTTGCGCCCGCCGGCGGGCTTCAGCCGCACGAGGATGTCCCCTTTGGTCTGCTGCGTCGCGAACAAGCCGAGCTCCGAGCCGGTCCGCCGCGTGAAGGCGGCAATGTCCGGCGTCTGCTTGAGCACGTGCTCCATCTTCAGGACGACGCGATCGATTTCAGGCAGCGCGGTTCCCGGAGGCGCGTTGTAGTCGATGACGAATCCTCCCTCGTCCGCCGCCGGGAGGAACCCACTCCCCAGCCGCATGAACAGCAACACACCGGCCGCGGCCAGCAGCAGCGCCACCACGATCCCAAGCATCGGCCGCCGCATCGTCGCGTCGAGAGAGCGCGAGTAGCTGCGCTCGAGGAGACCTGCATGGTGCGCCTGGGCGCTCGCGCCACTGGTCCCCCGTTTCCTGGCCGCCCACCCGGCGAGAAGAGGAATCAGCGTCAGTGCCTGGAACAAAGAAATGAGCACGGCAGAGGCAAGCGTGATTGACAGCGCGCGAAAGAACTGGCCGATGACCCCCGAAAGCATCCCCAGCGGGATGAAGACGACGACGGTCGTCAGCGTCGAACCGACGACCGGCGCGACGAGCTCCCGCATCGCCAGCTCCACGGACTGGCCGGTCGTCTCTCCCTTGTCCAGGTGCCGGTAGATGTTCTCGACCACCACCACGGCGTCGTCAATTACGAGTCCTATGGCGACCGCGAGTCCGCCCATGGACATGACGTTGATGGTCTCTCCCAGCCATCGCATGACGAGGAAAGTGGTCATCACCGTCAGTGGTAGGGTGACCGAGGCGACCAGCGTCAGGCGCCAGTCACGGAGGAACACGAGCAGCACGATCACCGCGAGCGCGCTGCCGATCAGTATCGCGTCGCGAACGTTGGCAATCGCGGTCGCGACGAATTCGGCAAGGTCGTAGGTCTTCGACAGCTTCAGGCCGGCCGGCAGCGTCCTGGCCAGTTCCTGGAGCGCGGCTTCGACGCCGGTGCGCACGTCGAGGATGTTGGCGCCGACCTGTTGGGAGACGCTGATGTTCGCTGCCACGACGCCGTCGCCGCTCACCAGCGTCGTCCGATCGGGCGCGCCAGCCTGAACGGTGGCGACGTCGGAGACGCGGATGGTCGCCCCTCCCCGCGCGAGAAGGGGCGTCGCGGGAATGTCCTGCAGGGTCTTCCACATGCCGGACGCAAGCACGAGGTGCTGCAGGCCGCCGGCGTCGTAGCGTCCCACGGGCTGCAGCGAATTCGCGGCCTGGAGCGCATCGGCGACGGCACCGATGGTCAGGCCGGCCGCGGTCAGGCGCGCGGGGTCGACGATGACTTCGATCTCCCTGGTATCGCTGGCGAGCACTTCCACGTTTCCGACGCCGGGCACGCGTGACAACGATGGGCGCATGACGTAGAAGGCGTAGTCGTAAAGATCGGCCGGCGACAAGCCGCCGCCGGTCAGGTTGACGCTGAGGATCGGAAACGCCGATGGAGTGAGCCGCTCGATCGCGAGGTCGAGGTCGGGCGGCAGTCCGCCGCGGATTTCCGCGACCTTGCCCTGCGCCTGCTGCAACGCGAGAATCATGTCGGTCGCGGGATCGAACTGCGCGGAAATCTCGGTCGCGCCGCGGAAGGTCGTGGATCGGACCCGCCGGATGCCAGGCACTTCGAGCAGAGCCTGCTCGATC
>JANPCT010000176.1:0-1687 GCA_031431095.1 Acidobacteriota bacterium
CACACCACGCTCGACCGCGCCTTTCTGCTGCGGTTGGTGCGGCGTGCACAGCAGCACCGCCAAGTCGGACTCGGCGCGGAGGGTGACCGGCCAACTGACGGCAGCGAAAAGGCTCCGCGCACCGAACGAGTGGCCGGCGCCGGCGAGCCTGGGCATCGTCGGATCCGCGACCGGCTCCAGCGGCCTGGCGTTGCCCGCGAGAATGACGGTCCACGCGTCGGCGCGCGCCCCTCGGCGGAAGACCTCCTCGCCGGCACGGCAGACGCGGCGCGTGCACAGCGCAGTCAACGGCGGCATCCGCGCCGCTCCCAGCCAACCGACCAGGTGCGTGCGTTCCAGCATTGCCGCGAGCTCCACCAGGTGGATCGGGTCCATCAACCGGTTGTTTTATGTGAGGCATCATCCTAGACGCAGGGGCACCGGCGTGTAAAGCAATCGGGCGAGCGTCGAGTTCGGCGGTTCGGGTTCACGGGCCAAGGCGACCGGTCGATGCCCATGAGGAAGTTTCGCAGCATCGACGAGATGCCGGCCGCCGTGTGGCGGCCGGCTGGATCCCCGGAGCTGGTCCGCGCCATAAATGGCGCGCCCAGCAGGACTCGAACCTGCGGCCACCGGCTTAGAAGTCCCATGTTCTATCCAAGACGCACGTCAATTCTGCCGCAGCGCCTCGATCGGTTGAACACGCAGCGCTCGGCGCGCCGGTGCGGCGCACGCCAGCACGCCCACCGCCGCCATGATGACGGACATGATCGCCAACGAGACGAGGAAATCCGGGGTCACGGCGCTGGCGCGCCACGCGAGGAGGAGGATGATGCTGTTGCCTGCGATGATGCCGCCGCCGAGCTGACGACCGGCACGGGCGAAAACAGTCCGCAGCACGCGCCGGGAATTGGCACCGAGTGCGATACGGATGCCGATCTCGCGGGTGCGACGCTCCACGGCGACGGCCATGATCGCGTACAGGCCGGCAGCGGAGAAGACCAGCGCCACGAGTAGAACGCTGCTGAAGACGACGCTGCCGCCCACCATCCGTCTTTGCTCCTGTGCGACGAGGTCGTCGAGGGTCACGATATCCCGGAGGTGCAGACCCGCATCGACCTGCCGCGCAAGCGCGGCTACGCGGGGCGCAAGCGGCGCCGCGCCCCCCGTGACGCGCACAGCGACCACGACAGGGTCGAGCTCCGCCGCGGAGGCTGCCCGATAGATGTACGCCGCCCCACTCCAGTCGGCGGGGAACGTCCACAGATCGGTGACCACGCCGACGATCTCGCGCCAGGGTCCTGGCTCGCCCTGGCTGCCCCGCTGGAACGTTCGGATCCGTGCGCCCACGGGATTCCTGCCCACCACGCGCATGAACGCCTCGTTGACCACGACGGGCCCGTTCGGCGCCCCGGCGTCAGCGGCCTGCAAGACGCGGCCGGCCACGATCTTGGCGCCGAACGCGTCGTGATAGCCGGCACCGACAGCCGCCATCGCGAATCCGCCCTCGTAATTGCCGAGCAGGCGAGCGGGAGGTGCACCGTCCTGCTCCATTTCCACCGCCACCCACTCCGGGGACATCGTCGGCAGGCGATCGCCGTGCGTCACGTGCGTCACACCAGGCTCCTCACGCAACCGGCCCGCGAGCTCTTCGTATGCGAGCGCGCGACGCGCGGCGATCTGCCCATCGTCAGGCACACCATGCTCG
>JANPCT010000177.1:0-10976 GCA_031431095.1 Acidobacteriota bacterium
GCCCAGGCGGTCCTCGACGCCGTCGTCCAGCAAGGCGCACAGGTGCTCGGCATCTCCGCCACCATGCCGTCCCATATCCGCCGGGTCGAGGAGCTGATCCGCCTGGTCCGCGCCCACCCCGCGTGCGGCCGCGTCATGATCCTGGTCGGCGGCGCCCCGTTCGTGCTCGCGCCTGATTTGTGGAAAACCGTTGGTGCAAGTGCCACAGCCCGCGACGCGGAGGAGGCGACCGCCCTGGTTCGTCATCTCGCGCCCATGCCCGCGCGATGAACCCGGACGAGAGGAGCCAGCTCGACGAATTCTCGCGGCTCAACAACGAGTTCGCCAACCTGCAGCGCAAGATGGCGAAAAAGAACGTCGAGCTCGGCAAGCTGAACGAAGTCAAGAACCGGATTGTCGGGGTCGCCGCCCATGATCTGCGAAACCCGCTGGGTGTCATCCTCAGCTACGCCGAATTCCTCGAATCCGACACCGCAAACCCACTCAGCCCGGCACATCGTCACTTCGTCGCGGTCATCCGCAGAACCAGCGAGTTCATGCTTGGGCTGGTCACCGACCTCCTCGACGTAACCGCTATCGAGGCCGGCAACCTGACGCTCGATCGCCAGCCGACGGATCTCGGCCGGCTGACGCGCGACAACGTCACGCTGAATGCCGTGCTCGCGAACCGCAAGGACATCACGCTGGTGCTGGAGCCCTATCCCGCCATACCCGAGGCAGCACTCGACCGCGGCAAGATCGAACAGGTACTCAACAACCTGATCGGCAACGCGGTGAAGTTTTCCCATCGCGGCCGCACCGTTCGCGTCACCATCACGCCGGACGCCGCTGCGGGATGGGTCACGGTCGCCGTTCGTGACGAGGGCCAGGGGATTCCCGAAGCGGACCTCGCGAAACTGTTCAAGCCGTTCGGCAAGACGAGCGTGCTCTCGACGGGAGGCGAACAGAGCACCGGTCTCGGACTCGCGATCGTGCTTAACATCGTCGAAGGACATGGCGGGCGCATCAGCGTCGAGAGCAAGGTCGGCGAGGGCTCGACGTTCGCCTTCACCCTGCCGATGCCGGTCGAGGCGGGCCCCGCGCCCGCGCTCGTGACGCCCGCCAATGCCCGCATCCTGGTTGCCGACGACAACGCGGTGAACCAGAAGATCGCCATGATCCCGTTGCAGAAACTGGGCGTGCCGGCCGACGTCGTCGGCACAGGGCGCGAAGCCGTGCATGCCGTCGCCCGCGACCGTTACGATCTGGTGCTGATGGACTGCGAGATGCCCGATCTCGACGGGTTCGAGGCGACGCGCGCCATCCGGGAGGCCGAAGGCGGCGGCCGGCGCACTCCGATCGTCGCGATGACGGCAAGCGCGCGAGCCGAGGATCGGCAGCGGTGTCTCGATGCCGGCATGGACGACTACCTCACCAAGCCGACGTCAATCGAATCGATCGGCCAGGTGATCGCGAAGTGGATCGGCGCCGCAGTCGCCCCTGAGTGACGCGGCGGTTCAGATCCGCGGCAGCGTGACGCCGCGCTGCTTCAAGTACTTGCCTTTCTTGTCGGCGTACGACACCTCGCAAGGCTCGTCGCCCTGGAAGAACAGCACCTGCGCGAGTCCCTCGTTGGCGTAGATCTTCGCCGGCAGCGGCGTGGTGTTGGAGATCTCCAGCGTGACGGTCCCCTCCCACTCCGGCTCGAACGGCGTGACGTTCACGATGATTCCGCATCGCGCATAGGTGGATTTCCCGAGGCAGACCGTGAGGATGTCGCGCGGGATGCGGAAGTACTCGATCGTCCGCGCCAGCGCGAACGAGTTCGGCGGGACGATGCAGACGTCGGCCTTGATGTCGACGAAGCAGTTCGGATCGAAGTTCTTGGGATCGATCACCGTGTTGTTGATGTTCGTGAACACCTTGAACTCGTCGGCCACGCGGATGTCGTAGCCGTAGGACGACAACCCGTACGACACCACGCCGTCGCGGACCTGGCGATCCTCGAACGGGTCGATCATCCCGTGCTCGAGCGCCATCTGCCGGATCCACCGATCGGACTTGATGCCTGCCATAATTACTGCTAGCGGACGGCTGAAAATCGGAAATCCGGTCTACTCACACCAGATCGACGCCGGGAAAGAAGTAGCCGATCTCGTAGGCCGCCGTATCCGGCGCATCGGAGCCGTGCGTGGCGTTGTTCTCGATCGAGGTGCCGAAGTCCTTGCGCAGCGTAGTCGCGTCGGCCTTGGCCGGATCGGTCGCGCCCATCAGGGTGCGCCACTTCTTGATGGCGTCAGGGGCCTCGAGGGCCAGCACCACGGCGGGGCCGGACGACATGAACGTCGTCAGGCTCGAGAAGAACGGCCGTTCGCGATGGACGGCGTAGAAGCCCTCGGAGTCGCGGCTCGACAAATTGACCAGCTTCATGGCACGGATAGTGAATCCGCTGTCTTCGATACGTTGAATGATCCGGCCCGCGTTGCGCGCCGCAACCGCGTCCGGCTTGATGATGGCCAGTGTGCGTTCCATATCCTGAGGATTATATATGCGAGTTGATGAGCACGAAGGGGCCGTCGAAGGGGACAAGCCGACCGACAGTCCCGGCCAAGGCAACGAAAACGCGCAGGACCTCGATGATGAAGGGGTTCCGACCGATCGCGACAAGGACAAGATCGCGCAGGATCGCATCGGCGCCAACATGGACGACACCCAGGGCTGACGGGCCGATTTTCGCGAGGCGCCGCCGGCCATCGCGTATTTTGCAGCGCCGGTGCGGGATCCCGGTCATATCCCAAGTCAGCCGTCGGTGGCTGTTCAGGCTTGCACGCCCGGCACAGTCGGCGTTGGAGTAGAGTGGTAGCACAAATGGATCGGCAGCCCGAAGAAGAGCAGGCCCCCGCTCGATGCCCTGTGTGCCGTTCACAGGATGTGAAGACCACCAGCCCGAAGGCATCTGCCGACTCCTACTGGCGGTGCACCGAGTGCGGTGAAGTGTGGAACGTCGCGCGGCATCGCGAAGGCGCGCGCCACGCCTACGATCGTCCGTTCAGGCGTTAGCGGCCGGCGCCGGCTCCCGCAACGGTCGTCGTTTTGCCGCCGGGCTTCAGGTATTTCCCATACCAATCCAGGTAACGCTGGAAGCGATCGATTTTGTAGCTCGGCGTGGTGATGCCGTGGAACTGTCCGGGATAGATCACGAGCTGGGTGTCGACACCAAGGCTCTTCAGCGCCTGGTACATCTGCTCTCCCCCGGCCAGCGGCACGTTGAAGTCCTTCTCACCCCCCAGGAACAACGTCGGCGTCTTGATTCGATCGGCGTGGAAAAACGGATACGAGATCTTGATCCACAGATCCTGTGACTTCCAGGGCGGCCCGATTTCGTGCTCGTACTGCGTGATGTATTGGTCGATGCCGTACATCGACAACTGCAGGGCGCTGCCGGCGCCGCTGGTCGCAGCCTTGAACCGGCCGTCGGTCGCGATCGTGTAGTCCGTCAGGATGCCGCCGTAGCTCCAGCCGCCGATGCCCAGGCGAGCGGGATCCGCCAGGCCGACCTTCTGCACGTGATCCATCGCGCCGAGCAGGTCGATGACTTCCTTGCCGCCCCAGTCGGCGAAGATTGCCTTCTGGAACGTGCCGCCGCGGCCGTTGCTGCCGCGATAATTCACCGCGACCACGACATAGCCATTGGCGGCGAACAGCTCGCGCTCGAAGCTGAAGGCGTGATCGTCCTGCCCGTTGGGACCGCCGTGAATCCGCAGCAGGGTCGGATACTTCTGTCCCTGCTGGTAGGTGGGAGGCTTGACGAGCAGTCCGTGGACCTCCGTTCCGTCCTTGCTGATCGACGTGAACTCCTCGGTGGTGCCGAGCATCACTTTGACCAGCCACTCGTCGTTCTGGTGCGACAGCCGCCGAAGGCGTCCGTTCTCGAGCGCCGCCACTTCAGCGGGCTCCGTGTCGGTCGCGGCCAGCACCGCGAACGCACCATCGTTGGGACCGGCGGAGAGGGCGGCGACGACGCTCTTCGCCGTGATCAGCCGCTCGACGCGCCCACCGGCGACTGGCACGCGCGCGGGGTACTGCGAACGGTCGTCGACGACGAGGAACGTCAGGCCGGCGCCGTCCTTTGCCCATTGCGGCGCTCGCACCGGGCGGTCCAGCGCATCGGCGAGCAGGCGCGGCGGTCCGCCGGCGGCGGCAATTACCGCGATCCTGTTCTGGCTGTACGCGGAGTACTTCAGCTCTTCGCCGACGACGTAGGCGATGCTCTTCCCGTCCGGGCTCCACGACAGGGGCCCCTCGTCCGACGTCGGCGAAGTGGTGACCTGGCGCGGTTCGGCCCCCGCCCTGGCGTCGATGAGCCACACGTCGGTGTTGTCGTGGCGATCGAGATCCCCGGTGCCGCGCTTGCTGACGAAGGCAATCGTCGCGCCGTCAGGCGACCACGCCGGCGAGCCTTCGTCGTACAGCGTCCCCGTCGTTAACGGCGCCGCCTGTTTCGTGGCGACGTCGAACAGGTAGAGATGCTTGCGTTCGTTGCGCAGGTAGCCGTCGATGTCCTGCTTGAACTGATAGCGATCGACGACGAGGGGCGGCGGCGTCTTCTTCTTGTCCGCGACCGCCTTGTCGTCGTCCTTGGGATCGCGGGGGTCGGGCTCCGCGACCACGAAGACCAGTCGCTTGCCGTCGGGCGCCCACGCATATTCCGAAACGCCGCCCTTGACGTCGCTGACCTTGATCGCCTCGCCGCCGGCGCGGTTCATCAGCCAGAGTTGGCCGTCCCTGGCGCCCTGCCGCGACGACACGAACGACAGATACTTGTTGTCCGGGCTCCAGCGCGGCTGGGACTCGCCGTCCGGGGACGAGGTCACCTGGATGTCCTGGATGCCATCCCAGCTCACCATCCAGATGTCCGTATCGTTCTTGTCGGTGTCCTTGATCGCGCGCGACACCACGTAGGCCACCCACTTGCCGTCCGGGGACCGCTGCGGGTCGCGGACGTCTTTCAGGTTGTAGACGTCGTCCACCGTGAGCGTGCGCTTCTGCGCCTGCGCGAGACCCGGCGTGAGGAGTATCGACAGCGCCAGAACGAGAGAGGTGTGCCTAATCATGAGTTGAACCGTCAAATCGGCGCCGCGGTCAGCGGTGTTCGTCCATGACCTGATCGAGTATTTCGCGACCCGGCCGGACGCGGTCGAGCGGCAATGTGGCGAGCGGCTCGTCGACGACGTTCAACTGCGCGAGGAGGTCGTCCTTGTCGGGCTCGACGTAGAGGACGCCGGTGGCGAACTCGCCGCGCGCCGCGGTCTCGTGCAGAAGCCGCATGGCGGCGAGCTTGTCGGTGGGGTTGTAGTCGTCCGCGACCTTTTTCAAGTACAGCTTGGAGCCGTCGTGCATCGAGACGGCCGTCGTGGTGCCGGCATCGTACTCGACGGAGATGTCCTCGAAGAACGGCACGAAGCTCACGTCACCCAGGATCTCGTCGTGCTCCTTGGCGTAGGCGTAGCTCTTGGTGGAGCCCTCGTGGTCGTTGAACGTCACACACGGCGAGATGACGTCGATCATCGCGGTGCCGCGATGGCTGAGGGATGCTTTCAGAATCGAGAGCAGCTGCTTCTTGTCGCCCGAGAACGAGCGCGCGACGAAGGTGGCGCCGAGCTGTATCGCGAGCATGCAGGTGTCGATCGGAGGCAACTCGTTGACGACGCCGTTCTTGAGGACCGAGCCGACGTCGGCCGTCGGTGAGAATTGCCCCTTGGTCAGCCCGTAACAGCCGTTGTCCTCGATGACGTAGACGATCGGCACGTTGCGGCGCATCAGGTGGACGAACTGGCCGATGCCGATCGCGCCGGTGTCGCCGTCGCCGCTGACGCCGATGGCAATCAGCTTGCGGTTCGCCAGCACGGCGCCGGTGCCCACCGACGGCATGCGTCCGTGGACGGTGTTGAAGCCGTGCGCTTCTCCCAGGAAATAGGCCGGGCTCTTGCTCGAACACCCGATCCCGGAGAGCTTGATCACCTGCTGCGGGTGGATGCCCATCTCGAAGAACGCGTCGATGATGCGCTCGGAAATGGCGTTGTGGCCGCAGCCGGCGCACAAGGTGGTCTTGCCGCCGCGATACGGCTGCATCTCGAGGCCGATGCGGTTCTTTTTCTTGCCGGTGTCCGGCGTGGTGGGGATGGTGTCCATGTTTATTCCGCGGTCCGCCCGGCGACCGCTGCCTGGGCAACGGCAGCGACCGGCGCAGCCGGCTTATGCCCTTCCTGCTCGAGGATGTCGTTGGTGAGCGACCGCGCGTCGATCGGCAGCCCGTTATAGTGCAGCACGCTGCGGACGTGATTGGTCGCAGCGGGCGGCAAGTCGTTGCGCAGCAGCATGCGCAGCTGGGCATCGCGGTTCTGCTCAACCAGGTAGACGCGCGGGTAGCGGGCGAGAAACGATTCGACTTCCGCCGGAAAGGGGTAGGCGCGAATGCGCATATACGCGGTCTTCAGGCCGGCTTCCTGCTCCAACTGGGCGCGGGTCTCGATCACCGCCCAGTGGCTCGAGCCGTAGGCGATGATGCCGACCTCCGCCTCGGCGTCCTCGACGATCGGCGCCGGAACGTAGGTTTTGGCCGTCTCGTGCTTGCGCGCCAGGCGGTCGACATTGCGCTGGTAGTCGTCGGGCCGCTCGCTGTACTGGCCGCGCTCGTTATGGCCGGATCCGCGTGTGAAATACGACGGCATGCCGGTACCCGGAATGGTCCGATAGGGAACGCCGTCGCCGTCGACGTCCTTGTAGCGCCCCCATTCGGAGCCCAGCTTCGCCAGCGTGGCGGCGTCGAGCACCTTGCCCCTGTCGATCGGTTTCTCCGGGTACTTGAACGGATGCGCCATCCACATGTTCATCCCGAGGTCGAGATCGCTCATCACGAACACGAGCTGCTGGAATCGCTCGGCGAGGTCGAACGCGTCCATCGCCATCGAGTAGCACTCCTCGACCGAGCTCGGCATCAGCAGGATCTGTTTGGTGTCGCCGTGCGAGAGCAGCGCGGCGGTCGCGATGTCCCCCTGCGCGGTTCGCGTCGGGAGCCCCGTGGACGGGCCCACCCGCTGGATGTCGAATACCACGCCAGGCACTTCCGCGTAATACGCGAGGCCCGCGAACTCGCTCATCAGGGAGAGGCCCGGGCCGGAGGTGGACGTCATGGCGCGCGCCCCCGCCCACCCGGCGCCAATCACCATGCCGATCGAGGCGATTTCGTCTTCCGCCTGGATGATCGCGTAGGTGGCCTTGCCGGTGGCCTTGTCGATGCGGTGCTTCTTCATGTAGCCGATCAACGCCTCGGGCAGCGACGACGAAGGGGTGATCGGGTACCACGCCACCACCGTGACGCCGGCGAACATCGCGCCGATCGCGCCGGCCGTGTTGCCTTCGATCAGGATCTGGCCGTCGGTCTTGTGCATCCGCTCGACGACGAAGGGATCCTGCTTGGGCAGGTTCTCGCGCGCGTAGTCCGCCCCCGCCTTCAGCGCGCCCATGTTCAGGTCGGCGGCCTTCACCTTCTTGCCGAACTGCTTGCGCGTCGCCTTCTCCATCTCGCCCATGTCGATGCCGAGCAGGTGCGAGAGGACGCCGTCGTAGATCATGTTCTTGACGAGGCGGCGCAGCTTGGCGTCGGTGCACACCGTGGCGACGATCTTGTCGAACGGCACGGGATAGAACACCAGGTCGCCGCGCAGCGTGTTCAGCTTCAGCGGCTCGTCGTAGAGGACGGCTCGCCCGGGCGCGAGCGTCATCGCGTCTTCCTTCGCGGTCTCCGCATTCATCGCGACCAGGAAATCGACGTCCTTCTTGCGCGCGATGTAGCCGTCCTTGTTGACGCGGACGGTGTACCACGTCGGCAGGCCGGCGATGTTCGACGGGAACATGTTCTTGCCGGAGACGGGAATCCCCATCTGGAAGATGGAGCGGAGGAGAACGAGGTTCGCCGTCTGGCTCCCGGAGCCGTTGACGGTCGCGACCTGAATGCTGAAGTCGTTAACGATCATGATTTCGCTTTGGGCGCTTCTCGGCCTAATGCCGCAGCAGTTCCTTGACGGCCGCGCCGATGTCGGCGGGGCTCTTCACGACGCGCACGCCGGCGGCCCCGAGCGCGTCCATCTTTTCCGCGGCGGTGCCCTTGCCTCCCGCGATGATCGCGCCGGCATGCCCCATCCGCCGTCCCGGCGGCGCCGTCTGCCCGGCGATGAAACCGACCACCGGCTTCTTGAAGTGCTGCGCAATCCACGCCGCGGCGTCCTGCTCCGCGTTCCCGCCAATTTCCCCGATCATCACGACCGCTTCGGTGGCCGCGTCGGAGGCGAACAGTTCGAGCGCGTCGATGAAGCTGGTGCCGATGAGCGGGTCGCCGCCGATGCCGATGCAGGTGGTCTGACCGAGGCCGTTCTGGGTGAGCTGATGAATGGCTTCGTAGGTCAGCGTGCCGCTCTTCGACACGATCCCGACGCGGCCCGGCTTGCAGATATGACCGGGAATGATCCCCGCCTTGGACTCACCGGCGGTGATCAGCCCTGGACAGTTGGGGCCGATGACTCGCGTCTTGCCGCCGCGAATCGCCGCAAAGACGCGGAGCATGTCGAGCGTCGGGATGCCTTCGGTGATGCACACCGCCAGCGGCAGCCCGGCGTCTGCGGCCTCGAGGATGGCATCCGCCCCGCCGGGAGGGGGAACGAAAATCACGGACGCGTTCGCGCCGGTCTCCTTGACGCACTCCGCCACGGTATTGAAGACCGGCCAACCTTCGTGCGTGGTTCCGCCCTTGCCCGGCGTGACGCCGCCGACGACCGTCGTCCCATAGGCCGCGGCTTGCCTGGCGTGGAAAGTGCCTTCGCGCCCGGTGATGCCCTGTACGAGCAGCCGGGTGTTCCTGTCGATCAGTACGGCCATTAATTGTTTCCGAGGGCGACGACCTTCTCGGCCGCCTCGCTCATGGTGTCGGCGGTCGTGAAGTTGAGCCCGCTCTCCTTCAGCATCCGCTTGCCCTGCTCGACGTTCGTGCCTTCCATGCGGATGACCACCGGCACCGGCACGCCGAGGTCCTTGACCGCGGCAATCACCCCTTCGGCCAGGACGTCGCAGCGCAGGATGCCGCCGAAAATATTGATCAGCACCGCCTTGACGGCTTCGTCGGCCATCAGGATGCGGAAGGCGTTCTTAATCTGGTCCGCGTTCGCGCCGCCGCCGACGTCGAGGAAATTTGCCGGTTCGCCGCCCGCGAGCTTGATGATGTCCATCGTCGCCATCGCGAGCCCGGCGCCGTTCACCATGCAGCCGATCGTGCCGTCGAGCTTGATGTAATTCAGGCTGAACTTCGAGGCCTCGACTTCCAGCGGATCCTCTTCACTCGGATCGCGGAGCGCCTCGAAGTCGGGGTGGCGGAACATCGCGTTGTCGTCGAACGCCATCTTCGCGTCGAGGGCGAGCAGGTCGCCCGACTCGGTGACGATCAGCGGGTTGATTTCCAGCAGCGAAGCGTCGGACGCCACGTACGCGTCGTACAGCGCCATCATCATCCTGCTGGCCTGCGCGACCTGCGGCCCGCGCAGCCCGAGCGCAAATGCGAGTTGCCGGGTCTGGAACGGACTCAAGCCGATGCCCGGGTGGATGAACGTCTTGAATATGCGGTCGGGCGTTTCCTCCGCGACCTTCTCGATCTCGACGCCCCCTTCAGGGCTGACCATCAGCACCAACCGCTCGCTGGCGCGGTCGAGGACGATGCCAAGGAACAGCTCGCGCTCGATCTTGAGGCCCTGCTCGATCAGTACGCGCTGGACGATCTGCCCGGACGGACCCGTCTGGTGCGTGACGAGATTCATGCCGAGAATCCTGGCGGCGATCGCCCTGGCCTCTTCCGGCCCTTTCACCACCTTGACGCCGCCGCCCTTGCCGCGCCCACCGGCGTGAATCTGCGCCTTGACGACGACGGTGCCGCCGCCGAGCCGCTCCGCGACAGCCGCGGCCTCCTCCGGCTTGAAAATGACTTCACCCTGTGGGACGGGCACACCGTGCTTCGCCAGGATGGCCTTGGCCTGGTACTCGTGAATCTTCATCCGGTGAGATCATACGATATCATCGGGAGGTCGATGTCGTCCTTCCGCCAGGTGTTCTCCTCTTCCGTAGGCACCAAGCTGCTCATCGGACTGACCGGACTGCTGCTGTTCGCGTATCTGCTGTTGCATCTCGCCGGCAACCTGCTCATCTTCGCCGGGCGAGAGACGTTCAACGAGTACTCGCACAAGCTCATCTCGAATCCGCTCGTCGTGCCCGTGGAGATCGGCCTCATCGGCGTGTTCCTGCTCCACGTCTACAAGACCGTGACGAACTGGTTCCGCAACCAGCGGGCACGCCCCGTCGGCTACGCGAAGAAGACCTGGGCCGGACACACCAGCCGCAAGAGCCTCGGATCGACGACGATGATCTGGACCGGGCTCATCACGCTCATTTTCGTGGGCGTGCACTTGAGGCAATTCAAGTTCGGCGCCTGGTACGAAGTCGGTACGCCGCCGGTTCGCGACCTCTATCGCACTGAAGCGGAGATCTTCACGTCACCGCTGTGGGTCGCGGTCTACGTGGCCTGCATGGTCCTCGTCGGTTTGCATTTACGTCACGGCGTCGCGAGCGGCTTCCAGTCGCTCGGCGCCGATCATCCCGTGTACACCAGGCGGCTGGTGGTGGCGGGCACTCTCGTCGCAGTGCTGATCGCGGCGGGCTTCGCGATCATTCCGGTGTGGATGTACCTGTCGCGATGATGCTGGATGCGAAGGCGCCGGGCGGCCCGCTGGCCGACAAGTGGGATCGCCACAAGTTCGAATCGAAGCTGGTGAACCCCTCCAACCGCCGGAAGTACACGGTGCTGATCGTCGGCACCGGGCTCGCGGGCGCGTCGGCGGCCTCGTCGCTGGGAGAGCTCGGCTACAACGTGAAGAGCTTCTGCATTCACGACAGCCCCC
>JANPCT010000178.1:0-1542 GCA_031431095.1 Acidobacteriota bacterium
CCGTGGTGGAAACGGCGGGGGCGAGCAGCGCGACGACGGCAAGCGACAGCAGGGCGCGGACACACAGGGCGCGAGCGATCATCTGGAGCCTCCGGCGCGGATTATACCCTTCGCGAGTGGATCGTCAGGCTTCAGCGCGAGCGCGGCGAGCGCATGCGATCGTGCCTCCGGGGCTCGTCCGAGCTTCAGCTCGCAGTACGCGAGATGCGACAGCGAATCCGGATCGCGTGGATCGAGCCGCGACGCCTCGGCCAGTTCGCGCGCGGCGTCGTCGAAGCGTTCCAGGACGAGCAGGGTGAGCCCGAGCTGCTGATGCGTCGACGCCTGACCGGGGCGGAGCTGCACGGCTCGTCTGAAGAACGGCTCGGCGACCTGCGGCGCGCGCACTTCGGCGGCCAGCCGTCCCACTCGCAGCCACGCCTCCACATCGTCAGGCGGAGAAGGATTGACGCGGCTGATGATGGCTGCGGCACCGGGCAGATCGCCGGTGGATTGCAGCGCCAGCGCGAGATCGAGCCCACCCTTCGGCAGCTCGATGCCGGCATCGAATCCACGACGCAAGTGCGGGACGGCGTCGCCGGCGCGGCCGGACCCGAGCAATGCCTGGCCGAGTGCATAGTCGGTTCGTGCATTCGCGGGATCCTGCCGATGCGCCGCCTGCAAGTGCGGCAGCGCGCGTTCCGGGTGCCCGAGCATTAGTAGTTGCGCTCCGAGCCCATACCGCCCCGCACCGTAATGCGCGGCTCCGGGCGTATCGAGGCGCTCGGCCCAGCGGTCCGCTTCGTCGTAACGCTGCAGGATGGCGAGTTGCTGCGCGGTGCGCAAACCTTCGAGCCAGCGGCCGTCATCGAGGCCGAGCCGCCAGTTCGCCGCGATGGCGAGCACAGCAACGGCGCCTGCACCCGCGGCAAGGCTCCTCCAGCGTCTCACCTGGATCGCTCGCAGGGCGGCATCGATCGCCGCGCCCGAGGCGGCGCACAGCGGAACGAGAAGCGGCAGGCGGTAACGTTCCGCGACGAAGAAAAGCGCCACCGCTGCCGCATACGCGGGAACGAACGACGCCCAGATCAGATACTCGCGCGTGCGATGGGCCGGTGCGGCAAACACCAGCCCTGCGAGTCCGAGCGGGATGAGGAGCCATGGCCCCACCACGTAGAACCGTAGCGCCGTGTTCTCGTCGTAGGCGTAAAAGGGATAGGAGTGGGGCAGCGGCACGTGCGCGGCGTTGAACGTGTAATACAGCTTTCGCAGAAAGAGTGCCGCCGCGTCGAGCGGGTGCGCCATCATCCAGCGGCGCGACAGCGCGACGAAGTAGTCGGACGCCTCTGCGTCGTTGACCGGATGCCCCAACGCCGCCCCGGCGACGCGACGCGCATCGATCTCCTGTCCGACGATCGCCGGCGTGATCCCCGGCACCGGCAGGTAGAAGCCAGTCGCCCCTTCGCGATTGCCGATGTAGAAGTTGAGTCCGCCGTGCGACGACACGAACGTCCACTCATGAGCGACCACGACGTTGCGGACCGCCGCGGGCGCCATGCCGAC
>JANPCT010000179.1:0-3145 GCA_031431095.1 Acidobacteriota bacterium
CCAGGTAAACGGCGGCCCAGCCGTTGATGAGGACACCCACGAAGGTCAGGATGTTGGGGTGGATTCTGAGGGCCACGCACGCCGCGATGATGGCGCGCAGCGGGAACATACAGATGCGGCCGACGAGGCCGGTAAAGGTCATGTCGCTGGTATAATTGAAGGTTCGAATCCCTGCCGGGAAACGGACAGTGTAGTCCATGCCGATTCAAGACCTCAAGGGGCGGATTTCCCGCCTGCCGGAACAACCCGGCGTCTACCTCTATGCCAACGAGGCCGGGGAGACTCTGTACGTCGGCAAGGCCAAGGTTCTCCGCGACCGGGTGCGCAGCTACCTGGGGGCGCAGGGGATGAGCCCCCGCATCGACGCGCTCCTGGACGAGGCGGCCCAGCTCGAGTTCATCGTCACCGACTCGGTGGTCGAGGCCCTGGCCCTCGAGAACCACCTCATCAAGCAGCGCGCGCCGAAGTACAACATCCTGCTGCGCGACGACAAGAACTACCCCTACCTGCAGCTGACGACCGGCGAAAGCTTCCCGCGGGTGCTGATCGCCCGCAGCGTCGAGAAAGACGATCACTACTACGCCGGGCCGTTCATGCCGGCCAAGCTCGGGCGCAAGACGATGGCGCTGACGCACCGGCTGTTCGGCATCCGGTCCTGCAACGAGGTGATCAGCGGCGAGCGGGCGCGGCCGTGCCTGGAGTACGACATCCGCCGGTGTATCGCGCCATGCGTGCGGGAAATCTGCGCGCCGGAGGCGTACGCGGTCGCGGTTCAGGACACGCGGCTGTTCCTCGAAGGGCGCAACGACGAGCTGGTCATGCAGTTGAAGGCACGGATGACGGCCGCGGCCGCGGCGGAGCAGTACGAGCACGCGGCGCAGCTGCGCGATGCGCTGCGCACCATCGACACCCTGCAGCAGCGGCAGCAGAAGATGGCCGGCACCGGGCTGGGCGATCGCGATGCCTTCGGCATCAGGGTCGGGCCCGCCGGAGCGGTCGTGCAGGTGTTTCAGGTGCGCGGCGGCAAGGTCATCGAGCGGATCGAACTGGCCACGACCGCGGCAGGTGTCGAGGACAACGCAGAAGCCACGGAGGACCACGCCGATGGCAGACGAGGGAAGGCAGAGACTGAAGAAGACATCCTGCAGGCGGCGATCGAGCAGTTCTACACCGAGAACCCGGCGCCCCCCGAGATTCATCTCCCGGCGCCGTTGAACGCGGCGGAAACGGAAGTCATCGAAGCGTGGCTGAGCGATCGGTCCGGGCACCGCGTCCGGCTGGTGGTGCCGCGCCGTGGCGAGAAGCGCGGCCTGCTCGACCTCGCCGCCCGCAACGCGCAGGTCGCCTACCAGACGCGTTTCAACGACACCGTCGTCGCCCACTACGACGCGCTTGAAACGATCCGCGTGGTGCTGAACCTGCCGCGCCTGCCGAAACGGATCGAGTGCTTCGACATCTCGACCATCCAGGGCAGCGAGACCGTCGCCTCGATGGTCGTCTGTGAGGACGGCCGGATGAAGCGAGGGGAGTATCGCAAGTTCAGGATTCGAGGGCCGAAGCTGGAAGGCTCCGACCTCCAGGCTCCAGCCTCGGGCCGCTTCCTGGACGACTTCGCCTCGATGCAGGAAGTGGTGCTGCGGCGCTATCGCAAGGTCCTCGAGAATGGGGGGCCCTTCCCTGACCTGATCCTGGTCGACGGCGGCAAGGGCCAATTGTCCGCCGCGTATGCCGCACTCGAATCGCTCGGCCTGGCCAACCTGGTCGCGGTCGGCATTGCGAAAAAGGAGGAGCTCCTGTTCACGCGCGAGCACGTCGAGCCGATCGCGCTCGCGTCGAACAGCCCGGCGCTGCTGCTGATCCAGCGGATCCGGGACGAAGCGCACCGCTTCGCGATTACGTTCCATCGCCAGTCGCGCGCCCGGCGGGACCTTCGCTCTGAGCTGGACGATGTGCCGGGGGTCGGGCCGCGGCGGCGCAAAGCGCTGCTCACCGCGTTTGGCAGCCTGGCAGGCGTGCGCCGCGCGACCCGGGAAGACCTCATCGCGGTGGTGGGCGCCAAATGTGCCGACTGCGTGCTTGCCCATTTTGCCGGACAGGTCTGACCGGTTATGGTGTCTTCTGATGAATAGCCGAGAGTTCCGCGATCTGTGCAAGCCGTACGTCGTCCGCGATGGCAGCCGGTTTCGCCTGAAGAATTTCGATCCGAAGGGCCCGGGCGCGAAGGCGGCGCAGCACGACGCCAAGAAGTTCCTGAAGAAGAGCGTCAGGACGCTGTCGGCCCTGCAGGAGATCCTCTACGCGCAGGACCGCTGGGGCGTCCTGCTCATCTTCCAGGCGATGGATGCCGCCGGCAAGGACAGCGCGATCAAGCACGTGATGTCGGGCGTCGACCCGAAGGGCTGCCAGGTGTATTCGTTCAAGGCCCCTTCCTCGGAGGAGCTGGACCACGATTTCCTGTGGCGCACGTCGAAGGCGCTGCCCGAACGCGGCCGGATCGGGATCTTCAACCGTTCCTACTACGAGGAAACGCTGGTGGTCCGCGTCCACCCCGAGTTCCTCGGCCACGAGAAACTCCCGACGCCGCTGATCACCAAATCGATCTGGCGAGAACGGTTCCAGGACATCAACGCGTTCGAGCGCTATTTCACGCGCAACGGCTTCGTCATCCGCAAGTTCTTCCTCAACGTGTCGCGCGCCGAGCAGCGGCGACGGTTTCTCGAACGGCTCGATCGGCCCGAGAAGAACTGGAAATTTTCGATGGGCGACCTGGCGGAGCGTGAGCGCTGGCGCGCCTACATGGCTGCCTACGAGGCGACGATCCGGGCGACCGCGACGCCGCACGCCCCGTGGGTGGTGATCCCGGCGGACGACAAGAAGTTCGCGCGGACGGTGGTGGCGGCGGCGGTGATCGACGCCCTGAACGGACTGAAGCTCCGCTTCCCGTCGCTCGACGCCGAACAGAAGAAGGATCTGACCCGCGCACGGCGCGCGCTGACGCGCGAGGCGCGCCGCATAAAGTCTTGATAACACGCTGGTTCTGGCGTATTCTTAGTCGGATTTCCGCTTGAATATCGATCCTGTCGCCGTGGCCGTCAGCTTCGGCGTGCTCCTGTTGTCGCTCACGATTCACGAGGCCGCCCACGCC
>JANPCT010000180.1:0-1870 GCA_031431095.1 Acidobacteriota bacterium
ATGAACCTCAGGTGGGTCCACGCGGTGCTGATCATGCTCTCCGCGGCCCTCGCGTTGCTGTTTGGTGCCTGGTGCCTGGCCCAGTACGGGCGGGGAGGCGGGGCCGCCAGCGTGCTCGCGGCCGTCATGGCCTTCGCCGCAGCGGTTGGTTTGATCGTCTACGACTCGTGGTTCCTGCGCAAGACGAGGACGCTGCGATGAAAACAGTCGTTGCCTGCGCGATGTGCTTCGGGGCGCAGGAGACTTCGATGATCGACGGGGCGAAGCTCGGTGTCCTGGTGATGCTGGCCATCCTGTTCGCGGTGCAGGGCGGGTTCGTCGCCTTCTTCCTTTATCTCCGAAAGCGCGCGAAGCACATCGCAGACATCGAGCTCGACGCCGAATGGTCTGAGCTCCAGGAGGCGCCGAGAACATCATGACTGAGTGGATGGGACTGCCGCCGCTCGCCACGGCTCACGGCGGGCAGATCGACGGCCTGATTGGCTGGATTCACGTATTCATGCTGATCCTCTTTGTGGGTTGGGGATCATTCATCGCCTTCGTGCTGGTCCGTTTCCGGCGATCGCGGCACCCGGTGGCGGACTACACGGGGATGAAGTCGCACAACTCGACCTATGTCGAGATCGGCGTCGCCGTCGTCGAAGCGATTCTCCTGATCGGGTTCGCGATCCCGATGTGGGCCGCGAGAATCGACCGCATCCCGCCGGCCAACGAAGCGCTCCTCGTCCAGGTCACCGGCGAGCAGTTCGCCTGGAACATCCACTACGCCGGCCCCGACGGAAAACTCGGCCGCACGGACATCACCATGATCGACGCCCAGGCAAACCCCTTGGGACTCGATCGCAACGATCCTGACGCGAAGGACGACGTCACGACGCTCAATCAGCTCTATCTGCCCGTGAACAAGCCGATCATCGTGCAGCTCCGGAGCAAGGACGTCATCCACAGCTTCGGCGTTCCCGAGTTCCGCGTGAAGCAGGACGCTGTGCCGGGCTTGACGATTCCGATCTGGTTCGTCCCCAACGTGACGACCGCGGAGATGCGGACCCGGACGGGGAAACCCGAGTTTCAGTACGAGATTGCCTGTGCGCAGCTCTGCGGTCTGGGTCACTTCCGCATGCGGGGATTTGTCACCGTCGTGCCCCCCGAGGAGTTCCAGAAGTGGCTGGACGACAAGATCAAGGAGCAGAGCGACACGGACCCCTTCAAGTGATCGGCTGAGCGTGCTTTGGGCGAGCCACGCCGACCCTTTGGGCTAGGGGTCTTGACCCTCGGCCTGCTCGCCAGCCCGGTGATTCACGGCGGCGCCCTGCTGCTTCACGCACAGTGGCTCAATTTCGGCAGTCTCAGGCTGTGGGACGCCTTCGTGTATTTCCTCATCGCGCCGATCGTGGGCGTGCTGATGCTGAGACAGCACGACCGGGCTCGCTTCTCGGTTTATGTGTTCCTGTCGTGCGAGGTTCTGCGAGCGGTTCGGATCCACTCGCTCGCACTCGGCCTGATCGCCGTGGGCTTTCTGGCCTACCTCCAGCTGCCGGCATCACGGAAGTTTCACCCGTCGGTCGATCCCCGGAGAGTGCTCGCTCGATTGGGTTTGAAGCGAAGCGACTGAAATCTACCCGAACATCTTTGGCGTCGGCATCCTTGCGCGGATCCGTTCGAGTTCGTCAACCGTCACGCGGCCGATGCCGTTCCCGCGGCACGAATCCTCAACCGCTCTCATCACCATGCCCCGGACGAATGCCGGGATCTTCTTCATGCGCGCGGCGGCGTCATCGTCCCAGGCGATGGTTTTGGCCGACTCGGGCCCATATTCGATCGACGGAATCCCAGGTGCTCCCGCCACGGACGCGCGGCCGCTGATCGCGAG
>JANPCT010000181.1:0-1501 GCA_031431095.1 Acidobacteriota bacterium
GGAGCCGACCGAGCACCACACGCTGAGCGAGGTCGCGAAGCGCGCTCCCAAGGGAATCGTCTGCCTCCTCACGGCTCTGCGGTTTCATGGTCTCGGTACCCAGAACCCTCGGGAGGTCTGGCTGGCCGTCGACCGCCGCGCGGGGATTCCGCGCATCGACTTCACACCTGTTCGAATCGTGCGGATCTCGGGCGCCGCGCTCTCAGCCGGCATCGACAAGCACAACATCGACGGCGTGCCGGTGCTCATCACCAGCCCGGCCAGGACGGTGGTGGACTGCTTCAAGTTCCGCAACAAGATCGGCATCGACGTCGCGGTCGAGGCGCTCAGAGAGTACCGCCGCCTCAGGAAGGGCACCGTCGACGAGCTATGGCGCCAGGCTGACCGGCTGCGTCTGGCCAAGGTGATCCGCCCCTACTGGGACGCGATGTCATCATGACGCGGAAGACTCCGGCCAACGTCGCTGCTTCTGTGAGGGCGAGGCTGCTGAAGGTAGCGAAGGAGCGACGCGAGGACTTCACGCTGACGCTCATGAACTACTCCGCCGAGCGGTTCCTGTATCGCTTGTCCCGATCAAAGTACCGAGATCAGTTCGTCCTGAAGGGAGCGATGCTGTTCGCGGTCCGGATCGGGGAGCAGTACCGGCCTACACGGGACCTCGATCTTCTCGGCCTGGGAGAGGCCACCGAAGCGGCCATCGACGCCGCCGTCCGCGAGATCGCCGCTACGAAAGTCGATGACGATGGTGTCCTGTTCGATGTGGGCACACTGGAGGTGCATTTCATCCGGGAAAACGATCGATACGGTGGTCTGCGCGCTGTCATGCAGGCACGCCTGGCCGAAGCCCGCATCCACGTCCAGATCGACGTCGGCTTCGGTGACGCCATCACGCCGCCTGCGACAGATCTGGAGTTCCCGACGCTCCTTGCCGACATGCCTTCACCGAACGTGTTGGCGTATCCGACCGAAACCATCGTGGCCGAGAAGGCCGAAGCGATGGTCGATCTCGGCATCTCCAATAGCCCGGATGAAGGACTTCACCGACGTCGCGATGGCGGCCCGGCTGGTCGCGTTCGACGGTGAGACGCTTGTTGCGGCTCTGCGGGCGACGGTCCGGCGGCGCGGCACGCCCCTGCCCGAGGCGGAGATCGTCGCGCTCAGTGAACGATTCGTTCAGGACGCGAGTGCGCAGGCGAACTGGAAAGCCTTCGCAGCGAGAAGCCGCGCGCGTGACTTCACATCTCTGGACCAGGTCGTGTCCGAACTTCGGCGCTTCCTCCACAAGCCTCTTGAACACACCCGGAGCGGCGAACCGTTCACTCCGAACTGGGATCCCGGCGGTCCCTGGACCTGAGGAAATACTCCGGTCACGGTGCCCCATCGCTCCAGCAATTGCCGATCCCGAGGGAGCAACGCCGGGCGGGTCAGGGCCGCTTCAGCGGCGAGCGGAGCGAGCGAAGCTGTGGATCCGTAGAGGAGGGGGCCAGGCTGTGAATCAAAC
>JANPCT010000182.1:0-7382 GCA_031431095.1 Acidobacteriota bacterium
CAAACTCTTGACCGCGTCGCTCATGTGGTCGTTGAGATCGAGATTCTCGTCGATGGCGCGAAGCAGGAAGCGCTGCTCGCGCTCGCACAAATCATCGTGCCCGGGCTCGTCGGCCGTCGAGAAGCGCTCGTCCGCCCGCGCCGGTGTGCCGTCGGCCTTCAGCTCGGCGTGATGGTAGAGAATCTGGTTGGTCTGGGTGTGCGCGTTGATATCGTCCGACTTCACCGGCTGCACGCCAGTGGCGAGGACGATGGACACGGACCCGTTCGGGCCGATGACGTCCTTCACGAAGAAGGCCGTCTCGCTCATCATCGGTCCCCAGCCGGCCTCGTACCAACCCACGGATCCATCGTCGAACGTCACTTCGAAGTGGCCGTAGTTGTACATGCCCTCGCGCAGCTCGTTGCTGAGGCGCGCGCCCACGGCGTGGACGCTCACCGGCCTGGCCGGCGTGATCTGACACCAGATATCGACGTAGTGCACGCCGCAGTCGACGATCGGCGACAGGCTTTCGAGGAGACGCTTGTGCGTCTCCCACTGCGACCCGCTCGACTGCTGATTCAGGTTCATACGGAACACGAGCGGCGTTCCGAGCGTGCGCGCCAGCTCCACGAACCGGATCCACGAGGGGTGATGCCGCAGGATGTAGCCGACGACCAGCTTGCGGCCGGTGCGCACCGCGGTGGCGGTCACGCGCTCGGCGTCGGCCACGGTCTCGGCAATGGGTTTCTCGAGGAAGACATGCGCGCCGGCCTCCATCGCCTTGATTGCATATGCCGCGTGCGTGTCGGGCAGCGTGTTGATCGAGACGACATCCGGTTGCACCGCGGCCAGCGCATCGTCGAAGGACGTGAACCTTGGCGCGGCGGCGAGCGCGTCGGGGACGGCCCGCGTCCGGATTCCGCGCGTGCACAGGCCCGCGACCTCGAAGCCGTCGATTCGCGCATACGCCAGCGCATGGCTGAGCCCCATATTGCCGAGGCCGACGACGAGAACGCGCTTGGCAGTGGACATCAATTGATTATGAGGGGACTCACCGCACGGGCGGGTGAGCGGACGGCCTGTCCCAGAGGCGGTTGGTCACCGTCACGAGCACGATGCCGCTGACGGCGAACACCGCGGTCAGGATCAGCGCGAGCTGCGTGCGGCCGTAGAGAAAATTGCCGGTGGCAAAGAGCGATGACCAGATCGTGAGGCACCCGGCGATCCACCCCAGCGTCGCCGCCCCCATTCGATCGCTGTGCAGGGCGGCCTCGGCCTTCGTGATGCCCGCCGCCTCGCGAATGACGCGCCACCCTGGACCCGACGGATGTACTTTGCGGTAGAAGTCAATCAGCCGTTCACGGCTGGTCGCCGGCGTCACGTAGGCCGCAATCACCCAGGAGATGGTCGTCAACGCCACCGAATAGAGAACGGTGTGAGCGAACGGCTGCGCGTGCCCGGTCTTGCGCAGCACGAAGAAGACGACCGAGACGGTAAACGACGCGATCATCGCCACCACCTCGGTCCAGGCGTTGATGCGCCACCAGAACCAGCGCAGCAGGTAGAGCAGGCCCGTGCCGGCGCCGATGGAGATGAGCACCTCGAACGCGTCCTGTGACGATTCGAGGAATCGGCTGAGGAAGGCGGCAACCACATACAACCCGAGGGTCGCGAGCCGTCCCGCCATGACGTAGTGCTTCTCGTCGGCATCCGGCGCGATGAAGCGGCGGTAGAAATCGTGGACCAGATAAGACGAGCCCCAGTTCAGGTGCGTCAGGATCGTCGACGAGTTGGCGGCGAGCAGGCCGCCCATCATCAGCCCGGCAAAACCAACAGGCAGGAACTTCAGCATCGCCGGAAAGGCGCTGTCGTGGCCGATCAGGCGCGGGTCGGCGGCCGGGAACGCCGCCTGGATGTCTTTCAGCTCCGGGAAGATCACGATCGAACAGAGCGCCGTGATGATCCAGGGCCAGGGGCGGAGCACGTAATGCGCGAGGTTGAAAAAGAGCGTGCCGCCGAGGGAATCCTTCTCCGATTTCGACGCCAGCATCCGCTGTGCGATGTAGCTGCCGCCGCCCGGCTCGGCCCCCGGGTACCAGTTGGCCCACCAGCCGATGGCGATGGGGACGATGAAGATCATCAGCGCCAGCTCGGTCATCGCAAAGTTCGGCATGACGTCGAGAATCGGCTGCCCGGTACCGTCGATGGGTGACAGCACCGGCTGCCCGCCCGCCTGAAAGTTCACCTGCTGACGTCCGAGAATGCTCACGAGCTCGCGCAGTCCGGCCAGCGCGCCGTCGCCGACGCCGGTGTGCCGCGCGACTTCCTTGAGCGAGAAGAACGCGGCGGCAATGACGGCCGTCATCTTGATGAAGAACTGCACCATGTCGATGACGAGCACGCCCCACAGCCCCGAGTGCGCGGCAAAGACAACGTTGAGGATGCCGCAGACGACAATGGTCTGCCATGGCGGCAAGCCGAACAGGATATTGGCGATCTTGCACGCCGCGAGCGTGACCATCGCCATGATGAAGCAATTGAAGAACAGGCCGAGGTAGATGGCGCGGAAACCGCGCACGACCGACGCCGCCGTCCCGGAATAGCGCAGCTCGTAGAACTCCAGGTCCGTCATCACGCCGGAGCGTCGCCACAGCCGCGCGAAGAAGAACACCGTCGCGACGCCCGTGAGCACCATCGCCCACCACTGCCAGTTGCCGGCGACACCGTACTGCCGCACCTGCTGGGTGACCCAGTTTGGCGTGTCGCTGCTGAACGTCGTCGCCACCATCGACAGCCCGGCCAGCCACCACGGCACTGAGCGCCCCGAGGCGAAAAACTCTGACGTGCTGCTCCCTGCGCGCTTGCCGAAGAAGAGCGCGGGCACGAAGCAGATGAGGATCGTCACCGCGACGATGACCCAGTCGAGGGCAACGAGGTGCATGGTGTGGACGGCAGTATATGGGTTTCGCGCACGCGGCGCACGCCCCCTCGCACGTTCACCCCACCGTCTTCGCGGCGCTGCGCAGATGCGCCTTCAGGAATCGTCCGGTGTGTGAAGCCTTGCAGGCCGCGACCGCCTCCGGCGTGCCGGCGACGACGACCTCGCCGCCCGCGTGCCCGCCTTCGGGCCCGAGATCGATGACGTGGTCCGCGGTCTTGATCACGTCGAGATGATGCTCGATGAGCAGCACCGTGTGCCCGGCGTCAACCAGCCGGTTGAGCGACGCCAGCAGACGCTCGACGTCCGCAAGGTGCAGCCCGGTCGTCGGCTCGTCGAGAATGTACACGGTGTGCCTCGAGCGCTGCAGCGCGCTCATCTCGGTGGCAATCTTGATCCGCTGGGCCTCGCCGCCCGAGAGCGTGGTCGCCGACTGGCCGAGCGTCAAGTAGCCCAGGCCGAGGTCCGCCAGGACCTGTATCTTTCGCTGCACCGCCGGCTCGGAGGCAAAAAAGACGACTCCCTCTTCGACCGACATGTTCAGCACGTCGTCGATGGTCTTGCCGCGGACGGTCACTTCGAGCGTCTCGCTGTTGAATCTGGCGCCCTTGCAGGCCCCGCACGTGACCTCCACGTCGGGCATGAAATAGAGCTGCGTCGTGATCGCCCCCTCGCCCTGGCACTCTTCGCAGCGGCCGCCTTTCACGTTGAAACTGAACCGGCCCGGCTTGTAGTCCCGCTCCACCGACAGCGGCGCCTGGGTGAACAGGTCGCGGATGGTGTCGTAGAAGCCGATGTAGGTGGCGGGGTTGGATCGGCTGTTCCGTCCGATCGGCGACTGATCGATGCTGACCACTTTGTGCACGTGCTCGGCCCCCTCGACCGAGTCGTGGTCCCCCGGCAGCGTGCGTGTATCGACCAGGCGCTTCCACAACACTTTGTACAGGACGTCGTTGACAAGCGTGCTCTTGCCGGAGCCGGACGCACCGGTGACGGCGATGAGCTTGCCGAGCGGGAACGTCACGTCGATGGACTTCAGGTTGTTCTCGCGCGCGCGGCGGACGACGAGGTTGTTGCCGTTACCGGCCCGTCGCGCGCCCGGCATCGCAATCGAGCGCCGTCCCGACAGGAACTGCCCGGTCGGCGACTGCCTGCACGCCAGCACCGCCTGGATCGTCCCCTGCACCACCACGCTGCCGCCGTGGACGCCCGGACCAGGGCCCATCTCCACGATGTAATCGGCCGCGCGAATCGTGTCCTCGTCGTGCTCGACGACGATGACGGTATTGCCGATGTCGCGGAGCCGCTCGAGCGTCGCGATCATCTTGACGTTGTCCTTCGGGTGGAGACCGATGCTCGGTTCGTCGAGCACGTAAAGCATGCCCATCAGCCCGGAGCCGATCTGGGTCGACAGGCGGATGCGCTGCGATTCGCCGCCCGACAGCGTCCCGGAGCGACGGTTGAAACTCAGGTAGTCGAGGCCGATCCCGAGGAGCAGCTCCAGCCGCGTCCGGATCTCCTTGAGCACCTGGCGGCCTGCATCCGCGCCGCGGCCGGAGAGTTTGATCGTGCCGATGAACTTGTGCAGCTCGTCGAAATGAAGCTGACCGACGTCGAAGAGGTTCCGTCCGGCGACGTGGAACAACAGCCGTGTCGCGCGCAGCCGCGATCCGTTGCAGTCAGCGCAGGTGCGCTCGACCATGACCTTTTCGAGCCAGGCTTCCATCTTGGAGCTGGTTTCGCCGCGCTGACGGTACTGCCGGTACCAGCGTTCGATGCGGCGCGCGATGCCGTGGAAGCTGGTGGCCTGCCCTTCCCACTTCCCCTGGTTGGTCCTGGCTTCGGGCGGCGCGACGATCGTGATCTTCCGCTCCGTGCCGTAGAGGATCGCCTGGCGAACCGGTTCCTTCAGCTGGCTCCATGGCGTCTGCAGGGAAAAGTTCAACGCCTTGGCGAGGCTGAACATGACGCGGCCGTCCCACGTCTCGGGGTTGTACTTGAAGGCTTCGCGCACGAAGCAGCCCCCCTCGATGCTGCGTTGCGTGTCCGGCACCAGCAGTTCTGGGTGCGTCAGCTTGTCGACGCCAAGGCCGCCGCACGTCCGGCAGGCGCTCGCGGGATTGTTGAAGACGAAGTACTCGGGACCGATGTCGCCGTAGACGAAGTGGTGTGTCGTGCTGGCGATCCCGTCGTAGAACCTGGCGAACTTCCCTGCCTCGGCCTTCGTTCGGCCGACCACCGTCAATTGCATCAGCCCGTCACCCACGAGCAGCGCGGCCGCGATCGCCGCCTTGATCGCCTTCTCATGCTTCCGGCTGACGACGACGCGGTCGACCACCGCGTCCATGTGCGTCACCGCCGCCTCGTCGATGTCGACCTTGTCGGCGAGGTCGACCGGCGTGCCGTCGATGAGGAGGCGCCGGATGCCTTTCTTGCGCAGCTCGGTGAACACGAACTCGAGCTCCTCGCCGTACACCTTGAAGACGGGCGCGCGCAGCTCGACGCCGGTGCCTTCCGGCAACGACAGGATGGCTTCGAGGATCTGGCTCGCCGTCCGCGTCGGCACCGGTTCCCCCGTCCGCGGACAGTGCGCCTCGCCGATGGTGGCGTAGAGCAGGTTCAGGTAACTGGCGATGTCGGTCATCGTCCCGACGGTGGACCGCGGGTTGTTCGTCAGCGTTTTCTGTTCGATGGAGATGACCGGCGACAGGCCGAAGATGAAGTCCACGTCCGGCTTGGCCACCTGGGCGACGAACCGCTTGGCGTAGCTGGAGAGCGACTCCATGTAGCGGCGCTGCCCCTCGGCATAGATGGTGTCGAAGGCCAGGCTCGATTTTCCCGATCCGGAAAGACCCGTCACCACGACCAGCCGGTCGCGGGGAATTTCGAGCGACACGTTTCGAAGGTTGTGCACGCGCGCTCCGTGCACGGCGATGGTGGTGCGGGCGGCGGGTTTGTCAGAAGACATCTGGAGCGTCCTGGTCTGTCGGCGCCTACTGCGCGCTGCCGAGATCGAAGAACGCGAGTTCCTCGACGTCGATGTTGCTCTTCTTCGTGAGGCGGGCCTGGATTGACGCCTTGCCGACGAGACCCTGGTCCGCAAGATATTCGCAGGCAATCGTGACCGACGAGACGTTGACCGTACGGTTGAAGTGGGCCTCGATTTCGCCGGCGGCCCGCGCTTCGCCGGCGTCGCGCAGGTAATCGAGCACGGGCGCAAACAGGTCGGCGGCCTGGCGGCGGAGGTAGTCTTCCGCCGCTTCGAGCGCGGTCTGCACGCTCCTGGTCGTCTTCCTGGAATTGAGCAGGCCCGTGTAGATGGTGCTGAAGAGCGCCGGATTGAGCGCCAGTGCCTGCGGAATAACCTCTCGATCGGCCAGGAGGCGCCGGCCGACCACCTCGATGCGGGCCAGCGGCGTCGCCGCATAGAGGATCCACAGCGCCGTGTAGTCGAGATCGCCTCGGGTCACGAACCATTTGCGCGCCTTGTAGAGCGACGGCAAGGCCTGCATGGCCGACCGCAGCAGCTGGAGCTGCGTGTCGCGATCGCCGATGCCGGCGAGCGCCTGGAAGATCTCCACGATGGTCGGGTCGTGCGCGTAGAGCAGGCGGCCCTTCGTGAGGAACGAGTGGGCGAAGGAATTGCGCGCCGAGCCCTCGGCCATCTTCCGGAACTCGGCGCGGGGCACGAGCAGCGCGTGGACGTTGACGCCGTCCGCGTACAGCGACTTGTCGCCGGCCGGCACCTTGCTGTCGTCGATCGTCACGAGCACCAGGTCGATGTCGGACAGCGCCCAGACGGTATCGTGCGACAGGCTGCCGCACAGGATGGCGGCAAGAATCGAGCGGTCGCGCTTCACCTGCGCGATGACGGCATCCAGCGCCGCCGTGAACTGCGCCTCCATCGGCCGCGATTCCATTTCACGGAATTCTATCCGACCGGGTTACGAATAGAGGGCGTCGATCTCCTTGGACCAGTTCTGCTCGACCGCCTTGCGCTTCACTTTCAGCGTCGGGGTCAGCTCCCCGGCGTCGAGCGAAAACTCGCGCGGCAGGATGCGGAACTTCTTGATGCGCTCGAACTGGGACAGCTCGCGGTTGAGCGCCTCGACGATCTCTTCGTAGAGGGCGATGACATCCTCGCGGCCGACGAGATCGGCGCGCCCGGCGGGTGGCCGGCCGAGATCTTTCAGCCGCCGTTCCAGCGCGGCGAAATCCGGCACGATCAGCGCGGCGATGAAGCGGCGGCGATCGCCGAGCAGAACCGCCTCGGTCACCAGAGGGCTGCGCCGCAGGATGGCCTCGACCGGCTGCGGCGCCACCTTCTTGCCGCCCGACGTCACCAGCAGATCCTTCTTGCGATCGGTGATCCGCAGGTAGCCCCCGGCGTCCAGCGACCCGATGTCGCCGGTATGAAACCACCCGTCGCGCAGGACGGCGGCCGTCTCCGCCGGCTTGTTGT
>JANPCT010000183.1:0-2157 GCA_031431095.1 Acidobacteriota bacterium
GCCGACCGCCGCGTCGATGCGACCGCCATCCAGACGGTCGGCAGCAAGGGCTACGACGGCTTCGCCATCGCCATCGTCGACACGCCGGCGTGACGGCCGGATCAGGGGACCGGCGCGTCGCGTAACGCCGACAGCAACAGGAGAGGATCGACCCGCGCGCCGTTGACCCGCACGGCCCAGTGCAGGTGAGGCCCGGTGACGCGGCCCGTCGCACCGACTGCTCCGATCAGGTCGCCCGCTTTTACCTCGTCACCCTCCGCGATCGCGACTGTCGAGAGGTGCGCGAACATCGACAGCACGCCGCCGCCGTGATCGATCACGACCGTCCCACCCGTGAAGTACAGCGAGCCCGCCAGCGCGACGCGGCCGGCATTGGGCGCCTTGATCGGGCGCCCGGCGGGGCTCGCGAAATCGGTGCCCCCGTGCGGCGCACGTGGCTCGCCGTTATAGATGCTCCTCGTGCCGAAGCTGCTGTTCGCGGTGTCGGGGACGGGGCGCAGGAACGGACCAGTCCACGCCCGGTCCGTCGCGGGCGCATCCCAGAGCCGGCGCAGGCGATTCGCCTCCTGCGCGATCCGCTCCATGGCGGATGCAGGAGGGTTGACCAGATCCGGATTCACGTGCAAGGTCCGGGTGAGGAACCGGCGCGGCGCGACCGTCAGCAGACGCGTCGCCACCGGGCCGTCAATCCCCCCGTCCGCTTCGACGGCGGAGGTTCCGGGGGTCACGTCGAGATCGACGCCGACGAGCACCTGCCAGGCGCCTCGTGGATTGCGGAACGGCGCGAGGTCGCGGTGAAACGCGCGCGCGCGCACGAAGGGGACTCGTTCGGTGCCGGTGATCGTGAGCAGGAACACCGACCCCGGCTGTACCACCGTCGCGGGCGCGCCGATGCGCAGCGCCGCGGCCGCCGGCGTTTGTGTCAGCGAGGCGCAGAAAGCCGAGATCAGGATGGCCGGCAGCGCGGTCACTCGATTTATAGTACCACCCATGGATCGACGTGACTTCGTGGCCGCGGCACTGACCGGCGGTGGAGCATACATGCTGGCGGCCGCCAGCGTCTCGGGGTCGCAGGGCACGTCCGGCACCTCGCCGGCCGACGCCCGGCAGGCCGAGTACTACGAGCTGCGGCACTACCACCTGCGACGCGGGCCCGGCCAGACGCTGGTCGATGCTTACCTCCGAAGCGCCGCGGTGCCGGCCTGGCGGCGTGCGGGCGCCGGCCCCGTCGGCATCTTCAGCGTCATGATCGGGCAGGACAGCCCGGGTTTCTATGTTCTGCTGGTGCACAAGAGCCTCGACGCCTTTGCGTCGCTGGCGTCACGCCTGTCCGCCGACGCCGAGTATCAGCGAGCCGCGGCGCCGTACTTAAGTGTCGAGGCCGCGTCGCCGGCGTTCGTGCGCATCGACAGCTCGCTGATGCGGTCGTTCGAGGGGATGCCGAAGCTGGAGGTGCCGTTCGAAGGGACCGCGACGCCGAAACGCAGCCGCATCTTCGAATTGCGGACTTACGAGAGCCACAGCGAACGCGCCGCCAGGAAGAAGATCGAGATGTTCAACAACGGCGAAATCGCGATCTTCCGCCGCGCCGGGCTGACGCCGGTCTTCTTCGGCGAGACGCTGATCGGATCGGAGATGCCGAACCTGACCTACCTGCTGGTCTACGAGGACATGGCGGCGCACGACCGCCAGTGGAGCGCCTTCAGCGCCGATCCTGAATGGAAGAAGCTCTCGACGACACCCGGATTCACGGATCCGGAGATCGTGTCCAACATCAGCAACCTCTACCTGCGCCCGACCGCGTATTCGGAAATCTGATCGGGCGGCCGAGATCGTGGCGGTGCCGCCTCAACGATCCTCGACCGCGTAGCCCTGGAGCTCGAACCTGCCAGGTCTTTATCAAGAGGCATGCCCGCGATACGGGATTGTGAGCGGCAGCAGAATTCGCGCATCGCGGCGTGTCGCCGCGCAATAACGCTGCACGACGTGTTCGGCGGCGGCGCGCGCGCCGGCCGCACGCGATACGCCCACGATCGACCCGCCAAAGCCGCCCCCGGTCATGCGGGCGCCGAAGACGCCGGGCTCCTCCTGCATCAACGCGACGAGCGTGTCGACGTCCGGCGTCGAAATCTCGTAGTCGTCGCGCATCGAGGCGTG
>JANPCT010000184.1:0-2160 GCA_031431095.1 Acidobacteriota bacterium
CACCACGCCGTAGATGCCCACCGCCGCGAGTCCCGCCGCGAGCAGCGCGAAGATGGTCAACAGCACCGTCGAGAACCGGCGCCTGGCAAGCGATTCGTCGACCCGCGCCGACATGGTCCGCACGTCGTAGACCGGCAGATCGGGATCGAGCTCCCGGATTTCCTGCCGCACCACCGGCGCGAGCGCGGCCGCGTCGCCGTGACTGCGAACCACGACGTTGATCCCACGCGGCGTCGTCTGCGTCTGAGGGAAGTAGATGGCCATACGCGACTCCGCGTCGAGCGCGTCCTGCTTGATGTTGCCCACGACGCCGACGACCGTGCTCCATGGCACGTTGGCCGCCGCGTCGATGCCGCCGGTGCGAATGCGCTTGCCGACGGCGTCGTCGTTCGGCCACAGCGTCTGCGCCATGCGCTCGTCGGCGAGTACGACGTGCGGTGCGGTGGACAGGTCCTGGGCGTTGAACAGGCGGCCGCGGCGCAGCGGGATCTCCATCACGCGGAAGTAGGCTGCTGCGGCGACGCGCTGATCGACGTTGATGAAGCGCTCGCTGGCGGGCGCGGTCCGTCCCTCGACCGTAATCGGCCCCCACGCCATCATGTTGCTCAGCGGCAGCGATGTAACGCCCCCCACAGCCGCGGCCCCCGGCACGCGCGCCAGCCGCGTCCACAGATCGCGATAGGCGGCTTGCACGGCAGCGGTGTCCGGGTATTTGCTCCCGGTGAGCGTGATGCCCATCGTCAGCACGTGATCCGCGCTGAAACCGGTGGGGACGCGCTGCAACTGCGTGAAGCTGCGGATGAGGAGGCCGGCGCCGACCAGCAGCATGACGGCCAGCGTGAGCTCCGCGACCACGAGTACTTGTCGCGCGCGCTGACGGCGGCCCCACGGCGCAAGCCCGGCCGAGGCCCCGTGGCCGTCCTTCAAGTGTGTCTGAAGGTCGAGCGCCGCGGCGCGCATGGCCGGCGCCAGCCCGAAGAGGATCGCCGACGCAATCGATAACGACAGGGTGAAGAGGAGAACACCGCCGTTGATTCCGATCTCGTGCAGCCGCGGCACGCTCTTCGATCCGAGCGTCTGCATCCACGAGAGTCCCCAGGACGCGACGACCAGTCCGAGCAGCCCGCCGGCGAGCCCCAGGATGATGCTCTCCGTGAGCAGCTGCTGGAGGATCCGGCGCCTGGTCGCCCCGAGCGCCGCGCGGATGGCCAGCTCCTTTTGACGGGCCAGGCCGCGCGACAACAGCAGGTTGGCCACGTTCGCGCACGCGATGAGGAGCACGCACGCGACCGCACCGATGAGAATCGCGAGCGAACGGCGGACGCCGCCGACGACCTGCTCCTGCAGCGCGACGACCGCGAACGTCAGGCCGCCGTTGGCTGGATACAACTGCGGAAAGTCCCGGCGCAGCCGCGTCGTCAACGCGTCCATCTCGCGCTGGACCTGCGCCGCCGGCACGCCGGGTCTCAGACGGCCGATGATGTTGTAATCCTCGCGGTTGCGCGCCTGCGCCGCCGCCGGCGCCATGGGGAGGGGGATGACGAGGTGGGCGTCTTCGGCGTTGCCGAGGGTCGGCAGCACCTCGTGCGGCAGCGAAAAGGATTCGGGCAGGACGCCGACGATCTGAAACGGCCGGCCGTTCATCTCGATCCGGCGGCCGATGACCGATGAATCGCCGCCGTAGCGGCGCATCCAGGTGCCGTGTCCGAGAATCGCCGTGTTGGCTGGGGCGCGCACGTCGTCTTCCGCGGTGAACACGCGCCCGAGCGCGGGGCGGAGACCGAGGATGCTGAAGAGGCTCGACGACACGCGAAGCGTGGCGATCCGTTCGGGCTCGCCGTCGCCGGTGAGGTTTTCGTTGGCGCCGTAGGCGATGGCGACGTCCTCGAGCCCCGAGCCGCTGTTCTTGACGTCGAAATACTGCGCCGTGGAAAACCAGTCCTGGGTGATGCCCAGCCCCGGTGAGCGGTTCCAGAGAATGACGAGGCGCGCGGGGTCGGGATAGGGCAGCGGGCGCAGCAGCAGCGCGCTGGCCACGCTGAAGATGGCCGTGTTCGCCCCCACCCCGAGTGCGAGCGAGACGACCGCCGCGGCGAGAAATCCCCGGTGCTTCGCGAATCCTCTAAGGGCATCGCGGATGTCGGTTCGCAGCACGAAGGG
>JANPCT010000185.1:0-8229 GCA_031431095.1 Acidobacteriota bacterium
GGATCGGCAATCTGCAATGTCATCGCACTCTCGACATCTGCTCGCGCATCGACAGGTAGCTGAAGAGCGCGTGGTCGAGGGGCGCGGAGGTGTTCAGGAGCGCATAGTCGATGCGCAGCTCGGAGAACTTCGAGCGCAGCGCTTCGCTATGCTCGCGCACCAGCAGCCGGTACTGCTCCGCCAATGCTTCAGGCACCACCGGAATCTGCTCGCCGCTCTCCAGGTCCTCGAATGCCGATGCCTGGTCGTAATCGAACTCGATTTCCGCGGCGTCGAGGACGTGGAAGACGATCATGTCGTGGCCGCGGAAGCGCAGCGGCGCGACGGCTTCGAGCACCGCCTGCGGGTCCTCGTAGAGATCCGAGATCAGCACCAGAAGGCCGCGGCGCGCGAAATGCTCCGCCAGCTTTTTCATCGGCGGCGCCAGCGCCCCCGGCTTCGACGGTTTCAGGCGGTCAAGGACGTGCAGGGTCACGTCCAGGTGTTTCGCCGAACACGGCACGAACTCGACGAGGTCGTCGTCGAACGCGGCGAAGCCGACGCGATCCCGCTGTCGATGCACCATGTAGGTGAGGCAGGCGGCGAGGATGCGCGCGTACTGCAGTTTCGTCACGCCGCGGCTGCCGAACGCCATCGACTTCGAGACGTCGAGCAGGCATGCGAAGTTGGCGTTGGTGTCGGCTTCGTATTCCTTGATGTAGAACCGGTCGGTCCGTCCGTACAGCTTCCAGTCGACGCGGCGGATGTCGTCGCCCGGCGTGTAGCCGCGATGCTCGGCGAAATCCACCGACGCGCCGAAGTAGGGAGACCGGTGCATGCCGTTGATGAACCCGTCCACCACCGAGCGCGCGATCAGCTCGAGATTGCCGACCCGCGCGAGGACGACGGGGTCCACGAACCGCGCCCCGGCGAGCCCTCCCGGCTGTATCTGGTTGTGCATGCGGCTACATCCCGGACCGCGGCATCGGCACCGCCTCGAGCAGCTTGTCGACGAGCTGATCGCTCGTCACCCCTTCCGACTGCGCGTGGAAGTTCGTCAACACGCGATGGCGCAGCACCGCATGCGCCAGCGCGCGAACGTCCTCGAAGTTGACGTGATACCGGCCGTTGGTGAGGGCCCGCGCTTTGCCGCCCAGAATCAGGTGCTGCGCGGCGCGCACGCTCGCGCCGAACGCCGCCCATTTCCTGATCGCGTCGGGCGCTGACGGCGATTTCGGCCGGCTCGCCCGGACGATGTCGAGGGCGTAGCGCATCACCGGCTCCGCAGCAGGGACGCGGCGCACCAGTTTCTGAAAGGCCACGAGGTCTGCCCCCGTGACGCCGCGTTCGAACGTGACGTCGCGCAGCGATGTCGTCGAGCGGACGACCTCGAACTCCTCCTCGATGGGCGGGTGGTCGATGACGGTGTGGAACATGAAACGATCGAGCTGCGCTTCCGGCAGCGGATAGGTGCCCTCCAGCTCGATCGGGTTCTGCGTCGCGAACACGTAGAAAGGCTCCTCGAGCGGGTAGGTCCGGCCCTGGATGGTGACGCGATGTTCCTGCATCGCCTCGAGCAGCGCGGACTGCGTCTTCGGCGGCGTGCGGTTGATCTCGTCGGCGAGCACGATATTCGCGAAAATCGGCCCCGGCGCGAACACCATCGACCGACGGCCCGTCGTCGCATCCTCCTGGATGAGGTCCGTGCCGGTGATGTCGGAGGGCATCAGGTCCGGCGTGAACTGGATGCGCGAGAACTTCAGATCGAGCACGCGCGCCAGCGTGTAGACCAGCAGCGTCTTGGCCAGCCCGGGCACGCCGACGATGAGGCTGTTGCCGCCCGTGAAGAGCGTCAGCAGCACCTCGTTCACCACGTCTTCCTGCCCGACGATCGCCTTGCGCAATTCGGTGATGATGCGGTCCCGCCCACCCTTCATCCGATCGGCAAGGGCCACATCGTCCGGCGAATCGAGGTCGATGCTGTTTGTGACGAGTGCCAAGAACACCTCCGCCTAATGAGTCAAGCCATAGATGACGTAGTTGATGCCGTACTTGTACGCCTCGTTGTTCAATTCGACGGGCGCGAAGCCGGTGTCGGAGAACTCCCAGTATTCGCTGATGTCGCCGTTGACGTTGGCGATGACGATGAGGCGCTTGGCGGGATCGTTGTCCTCGAAAATGCCCCAGTAGGTCAGCTCCATCGACTGGTCGTAGGTCGGATGCGGCGCCAGCGCCTTCGGATCCTTGATCTCGAAGAACGAGTGCCACACCGGGTGCGAGCCGTCGTCGATCTCAATCCATCGCGCCTCTGGAAGGACGAGGCGCATCTGCGCCTGCAGGTTGTCCCAGTGCCCCTCGTTGACGCGGAAGTCGTCGAAGATCAGGAATCCCCCCTTTTTCAGGTAGGAGCGGAGCCCTTCGGTTTCCTTCTGGCTCATCGACCAGAAGCCCGGTTCGGCCATGTAGGCGATGGGAAAATTGAACAGCTCGGGGTCGTCGAGCGTCAGGATGTTGGAGCCGTCCAGGCGCGGCTGCACGAACGTGATCTCCTTCAGAATCTTCGTGAAGTGGACCTCGCCCCGCGGATAATCGTGCGACCACGGCGGGCCGCCGCGGCTGCGGCCGCCAAAGCCGCTGTTGTAGCGAAGGCGGATGAACGTAAACCGGCCGTCGTAGGGTGTATTCCCCTGGACGTCCAACGGCGGTCCCTGCTGGAATCGTCGTCCGCCGCCGCCGCCCCCTGGAAACTGCTGTGGCGCCGCCGCGCCGATCACGGCTGCGGTCGTCAGCGTCGCGAGTGTCAGACCGATCAGGGCCGTCTTCATTTGCCCTTCCCTTCCGCGTCGCGGATCTGCCGCGACATGAGCGCCAGTTCGGTCGCGAGCCGCTCGAGCTCCGCCGCATACTTCTCAGGGTCCATTCCGCTCTTGAGCAACTTCAACGCTTCGATACGACGCTCGACCTGCTGCCGCTCCAGGTAGAGGGCACGAACCTTCTCGTCGGTGGGCAAGGCCTGCTGCCTGAACGACCCGATCGCCATCACCGCGGCCGACTGACCGTCCTTGGCCTGCCGCGACGGCTCCATGCTGCCCTGCCGGTCGCCGTTGTCGTCGAGCAGCGCGTGCTCCGTCGGCAACAGCCCCTCGCGCGCGTACGACGCCGCGACCGCCTTTCTCGCATAGTCGAAGGCTTCGAGGATCGACACCTTGCCGTCGCGGTCGGCGTCGGCGGCTTCCGTGGTGAAGGCATCGACGAACGGGCCGCCGAAGAGCGTCGCGTACTTCTCGTCCCCGGTGCGGGTGGCGGCGACGATGACGCGTCCGGGTCCCGACAATCCCTCAACGAATGGTCCGCTCGCGCTGGCGGTGTCCACGAAGATCACGCGCTTCGATCGCAACCTGGCCAGCAGCGGCACGAAGTCGGCCGGCGCCATATCGGGGCCTGGCAGGTTGAACCTGGCCACGCCGGCGGCAAACGTGCCGTGTCCGAACAGCACCAGCACCACGGTGTCGTCGGCGCCGGCGTTCGCCGCCAGCGCCTCGACGGCTTTCGTCACGGCGTCGCGCGTCGCCGCGGCATCGGTCAGCAGCGTGACGTTGCGCTTGTCGACGCCCAGCTTCTGCGACGCCGTCTCGGCGAGGGTCGTCCCCCACTTCTTGAACAACTCGCCGTGCTCCGGCGTGCCGGCGAGGCCGACGACGATGAGCACGTGCGTCGATTGCGCAAACGCGGTCGACGCGACGCACAGCGCCAACGGGAGCAGCACCAGCAGCCGCAGGGCGCCGCGCGTCCAGGTCTCGGCATCCTTCCGCCTTGGGCCGGGTGCCGCGGTCCATTCGGGGATGATCCCGGCCTTCGTCATGCCAGCCTCCACAGCCGGCGGAGGCCCCATTCGGCACAGAGGATCGTGACCAGCGCCATGAGCAGAATCGGCATGTGCCACAGCTCGCGCTCTTCGACGGAGGTGACGCCGCGTCCCGAGTACTTGAGATCGTCGGCGAGCGAGCTCATGGCGTCCGGGGTGTAGAACCGTCCGCCGGTGTCGTTGGCGATGCGCTGCAGCAGCGGCGCGTGCATCGTCGCGTCGAAATATTCGGCGTCGTCGGCGACCGCACGGACGTTCGACACGGCAGACCCCACGGACTTGCCGTCGCGCGTCGCCTCGACTCTGCTCTGGTACCACCCGGTCTCGTTGGTGGGAAAAGTCGCCCGATACTGGCCGTTGCGTTCGCCCGTCCACTGCATCGGCACCGTGGTCGTTTTTCCGGACGGCGAAATCACCTGTGCGACGACGCTGGCGTCGTTCAGTTCGACGAAGCGCGGATCGACGACGTCGGCGGTCAGGGCCACCGGCTGCCCGGGCTCGACGCGGTCGGTGAGCGAGCGGGTCTCGACGGTGTCGGGAACGCCGTCCACGAGCCAGCGCAGGAGCTGGCGCCAGAAGTTCTCGTGCGTCTGATCTTCAGTGCGAATCGTGGCGTGCATCTGCCACATCCACGAGTCCTGCACCGGAAACGCCACCGACTTGCCGCGTCCGAAGCGCTCGTAGGCGAGGACGAGTCGCTCGCGCCGGCGGTCGTCGGTCCCCGAGAGCAGCGCCGTCGCACCGGGCTTCAACGTCTCGATGGTATTCACCGTGCTCAGCGCCGGCAGCGTCTTCCATCGTTCCGCCGACGCCTGCTCGGTCTCACCGAGCTGCGTCACCGCGTGCGCCTGCCCGGCGCGCGTCGGGTGGACCTTGACGTGGCTGAACGCGCCGCCCGTGACGCCGAGGATCACCGGCATCACTTCGGCGAGAGGCGTGCCGGCGTAGCCGCCTTCCGCAAAGGCCCGGCCGCCGCCGAGCAGCAGGAGGCCACCGCCGCGCACGTCGACGAACTCAGCGATCATCCTCAACTGATCCGCGTTGAAGGCACTCGCTTCCACGCTGCCGAGCACGAGCCCGCGGTAGGCAAACAGCTCCTCACGCGTCTTCGGGAAGCCGGCCGCGAGCTCGACGCCGGCAGCGTCGATATCGAGACGCAGGTGCTTGTTCTCGGCGGTCCGCTGCAGCGTCACCAGCTGGAGGTTCTGGTCTTCCTTGATCGCCTGGCGCGCGAACTTCATCTCGAAGCGCGGCTCTCCCTCGTAATAGAGGATGCGCTCCTTGCGATCGCGAATGTCGATCTGCACGTCGCGCTGATTGTTCTGCGTGACCACCTCGCCGGCCTGCGGCGCGACCTTCAGCCGGAACACGCGCGGTCCCGCCTCGGTCGCCGTGAATCGCACCCGCACCGCAACGGGATCGCCGTCGGCCGGCAGGCGCACGGGCTGCGACCCGACGATGCGGCCGGCATCCTCGACGTCTAGCGTCACCGTCTGTCCCGCGAATCCCGTCTGGGTAAGGACCGCGTCGACCAGTAGCGAGGTGCCTTTGAGCGCCGTGCGTGGAGTCTGCACGCGCCCGACCTGGATGTCGTGCGAAAGGGATTCCTGCCCTACGCCAACGGTGAAGACCGGCAGCGCTTCCGCCTTCGAGGCGAGCAGCGCGTCGGCGACGGTCGCATCCGTCGTGTCGGCGCCATCGCTGACGAGCACGAGGCCGGACACCGGCAGCCCCGCCAGTTCCTGCCGGGCGCTCTCGATCGCACTGGCGAGCCGCGTCTGCGTGCCGCCGAACGTCAGGTCCGCCGGCGCGCTGACCCGCGCGGTCGACGACGAAAAGCGGAACGTTCGCACCAGGAACTTCTCGGAGAGTGCTTTCATCACCGCGCTGTCGGGATTGCCGAACGTCTGCCGCACGCGGTCCGCGCGCGTCGCGGTACCGGCGTTCTGTTCGGGAAGCTGCATGCTGCGCGAGTCGTCAAGCAGAATGCCGATGACGTTCTGCTGGGCGACGGCCGCTTTCACGACCAGCACGGGCCGGAAGATGCAGAAGAGGATGATCCCCAGCGCCGCAATCCGCAACACCGCGAGCACACCGCGCTCGCGCCCCTGCACGCGCGAGCGCAGCACGCGGTAGCTGACGAACGCCAGCACCAGCGCGGCGACGACCATCAGCGCCGCGACAGGCGCACCAGCCGGCGGGGCGAAGCGGAAGTCACCCTGGCGGAAGACCTGGAGGCGGTACTCGAAGAGAAACTGAAAAAGCGTTTCGAACACGGGGATCTCTCGGAGGGATTCTATCCCTCTCAGACGCCGCGTGGGGACGTCCGGCCGTCATCGAGACCCGCCATACTTTCGTCACAAAGTTGACTCCGGTGGCGGGATGGATAGACAGACCGCGTCGTCGGCGCGACGCGGCGCAACGCCGCCCGAGCGGACCCCGGCAGGACGGACCTGCTCATTCCGGAGACCGATGACGGCGCTGAGGTCGGAGTGAAAAGAGGTGAGTGGTTAGTGGTTGGTCGTTGTCGTCAAACCGCGAATCAGCGTCAGCAGCATATCGATCGCGACGGCGTTGTGGCCGCCGAGCGGGACGATGATGTCGGCGTAACGCTTGCTCGGCTCGACGAACTCCAGATGCATCGGCTTGACGGTTGACAGGTACTGGTCGATCACCGATTCGACGGTGCGGCCGCGCTCTGATAAATCCCGTCGCAGACGCCTGATGAACCGGGTGTCGTCGTCAGTATCGACAAAGACCTTGATATCCATCAGCGCGCGAAGCGCGGCGTCGGTGTAGATGAGGATGCCTTCGACGATGAGCGCGCGCGACGGGGTGACAGTTTTGGTGCTGTGCATCCGCGCGTGGCGCGCGAAATCGTAGACCGGCGCCTCAATCGGCCGGCCGGCGCGCAACTCGTGCACGTGGCGGACCATCAGATCCGTCTCGAGAGAATCGGGGTGATCGTAGTTCAGCGCCGCGCGCTCTTCGAGCCGCAAGTCGTTGCGGTCGCGGTAGTAGCGATCGTGATCCAGCACGGTGACGCGTGATTCGTCCAGCGCATCGACGATGCGCCGGACGACGGTGGTCTTGCCCGAACCAGAGCCGCCCGCGACGCCGATGACGAGTGGGTGCATCGGACGATCATACGGGCTTTCGCGGCTACTGGACCTTGCGCACCTGGTTCAGCATGACGGGCTGGCTCGAGAAGTTCTCGAGCTCGATCGTGCCGTCGGCCGCCTGCGTGATCTTCGTGTAGAGCGACGCCTTGCCGACGCCATTGCCGGCCTTATCCAGCTCCAGCTGGAGCAGCATGAAGGGATAGTCTACCGTCCTCGGTCGGTTGACCGCCTCCCACGCACCGACATAGCGATCGGTCATCAGGAACACCATCTTGCCGCCGTCGGCCCCCTCCTTCTGCTGCGCGAAGTGAAGGTCGTATTTCAGCGAACCGGGCGTATTGATGTAGCCGACGACCGGCAGCTTCTGCAGAGCCGAGAGCAGCGCGTCCTGTCCTTTGTCACGCAAAACGGACAGCAACTGGTCTCGCTCGGTGTCAGTCGACCAGCGGCTGATCGTGAGGTCGACTGTTGACGCATTCGCGCGGGGAGCCATGTTGCTGATATCCACGGCAAACGCCGTGTATTTTTCCGCGCGAGCCATGTTGGACTGCGCGGACGGGATCGCGACGGCGAGTCCGGCTGTCAGAACAGCCGCTAGAGCTAAACGCATGTGAGCCTCCAGGAATTCATAATCGGCTTTCACTGCAACTGTCTCGCCAGCGACGAGGGCTGGTGTTTGGCGCATAATCGGCGGATTCATGTTCCGGTCCCGCCGTGCCGCGGCGTTTGCGATCTGCCTGCTGCTGGCCATCGCTCACACGTGGCCGCTCGCGCTCAACCCCGGCCGCTACTCGCGGAACGACAACGCCGACACCCAGCTCAACGAATGGATCATGGCGTGGGTCGCGCACCAGCTGCCGCGGGATCCCATGCACCTCTTCGACGCCAACATTTTCTACCCCGCGAAGGACACGCTGGCGTTCTCCGAACCGCTGATCGTTCAAGCCTTGATGGGGGCGCCGCTCGCGTGGTCCGGCGCGTCACCGGTCCTGGTCTACAACGTGGTGTTGATCGTCGGGTTCGCACTGACGGCCTTTGCAACCTGCCTGCTGATCGAGTCGTGGACCGGGAGCCTCGCCGCGGGGCTGATCGCGGGCTCCGCGTTCGCATTCAATACCCACACGCTGACGCGCCTGGCGCAAGGACGGCTCGAGCCGACGCCGGAAAACTATGCGCGGGCCTGGATCGAAGTGGGGGGCGCGCCGCCTCGAATGAAGGACGCTGTGCCAGCGCCGCTGTTGGAAGACAGTGCGCAATGGGCGC
>JANPCT010000186.1:0-2064 GCA_031431095.1 Acidobacteriota bacterium
CGCGACCCGCGTTGGGTAGAGGTTGCCTTGAGGTCATGTCTCCTCGCAGCTTCGTCGGACCTGGTTTAGTCGCCCCAAACAATAAGTCTGCGCATTGTAGTCTCCCCTTGCTATCGATAAGTTACGCGTTAACGAAAGCGACATCTGTGGACGTGAAGCGTGTCTAGTCGCTCCGCACGATCGTGTCGCTCCACACGATCGTGTCGCTCCACACGAGGGTTGCACCAGATATGAAGGCATCACTCCAGACAATCGTGTCGCTCCACACGATCGTGTCACTCCAAACAATCGTGTCACTCCAAACAATCGTGTCACTCCAGACAATCGTGTCACTCCAGACAATCGTCGATCCAACGACCACTGCGCTTCCAGTATGCGGTGCGCCAGCGATAGATACGTCGACAGGGCCAGCGTGTGTCTCGGGGCCAGAGTCGAAATAGGCAAGATGAGATGCTTGGACCAGTTCTGCGCCCACCGTGATAGTGATGTCGTAGCCCTCTATTAAACCCACGGCAGCCGCAACATTGACGCTGCCGGCGCCGGCCTCGATCAGCCCTGCGCCCGCCACCCGTGAACTCGTCAGCTGCAGCGTCGCCTTCACCTGCGCCGGCGTCAGAGTCGGCCGCCCCTCCAGCACCAGCGCCGCCGCACCCGACACCACCGCCGCCGACATGCTCGTGCCGCTCATCTCGAAATACGAGGCCGCGCCGCGACCGCTCACCCGCTCCGGATACGTGCGCGCCAGATACCCATCCGCCGCCGACGCCGCCACGATCCGGTTCCCCGGCGCCGCCAGCTCCGGCTTCAGCACGCCGTCGATCGCCGTCGGACCCCGCGAGCTGTACGTCGCCATCACATCGTCACTGCGAACGACCGTGCCGCGCGTGTTCACCGCCCCGACCGTCAGCACGGACGGCGTGTTCCCCGGCGCGATGATGCCGCCCACCACCGGACGCCCGTCGACGGTCTTGCCAAAGTTGCCCGCCGCCGCCACCACCAGGATCCCGGCGTCCACCGCCCGCTGCGCCGCCTGACAGAGCGGATCGTCACGATACGACTCGAAAACCGGATGGCCGAGCGACAGATTGATAATCCGGACGTTGTAGGCCGCCCGGTGCGCAATCGCCCAGTCGATCGCCTCGATGACGTCGCTGGTCTTGCCGGATCCGTCCGCGTTCAGCACCTTGAGATTCAAAATCGAGACGCCCGGCGCCATGCCGGTGTGACCCGCCGTCCCTTGTTCGGCGATGATGCCCGCGACGTGCGTGCCATGGCCGTATTCGTCGCGACCGGCCTTGCCATTGCCGCGCTGACCCGTGAAATCCTCCGAGACCACCACGGCGCCGTGGAACGCGCTGTGCGGCGCGACACCCGAGTCGATGACCGCCACGCCAATCCCGCGCCCGGTCAACCCGCGCAAACCATTCAACCCGCCCCACACTTGGTCCGCGCCCGTCGCCTTTGTCGTCACCGCCATCATGCGGTAGACCCGCGCGTCACCGGCGATGTGGTCGACGTCAGCGTCCTGGCTCATCGCGTCAATCTGACCGCCCGTCGCCTCGATGACCGCACCGCCGTGCAGACGCTTCTTCAGACGCATGCCGTAACGCGCGACCAGCGGGTCGATGTCGCTGTCCTTGACCGAGACGATGACCTCCGTTGCCCCTTCCACTCGCTGCCTGAGACGATCGGACAAGTCCGTAGAGAGGCGGGCCCGATGACCCTGAGCGGTCGCCGGCGCCGGTACGGCCACAATCGCGACCGCCAGCACAGCAACCGTCGTGAAGACGCGACGAAGAGCGGCAAGTCTCATTTGTGTGGACTCAAATTTTCACCGAGTGGATGCCGCCCCTAAGGCACAGGTTGTGCCACGACTAACTAGCCCATGTTTTACAGGCGCGACAGCCGCTGGTGGCAGCACACGAGATGACAAAGTAAGTCAGAGTGTTGCGCTATTTGTCTGCTTCGGCTAACATCCACCGTTCGCTCAGAACCCTGCGCAACCCCCACTGAGCCAACGGATTGGCTGACCGGCGGAATCGTGGACCCCGGGTAACGGCTACC
>JANPCT010000187.1:0-1526 GCA_031431095.1 Acidobacteriota bacterium
GCCGAATCGCTCATCGCCAAGTGCAAGGTCGGATTCTTGGAGCGGCCCGAGCGGATCGTCCTCTTCATGATAGGCGCGTTCACCAATCGCATGGCCGCGGTGCTCTGGGTGATCCTGGTGCTGTCGATCTTCTCGGTCGCGGACCGCGTCATCCTCACCTATCGCGTGCTGCGCGACGAGCGGAAGGCGGTCACCGCATGAGCCGCGTGCCGCTTCCCGCGCGGATGCTGTGGAATGCGTTCTTCTGGACCTTCGAGCGCGCCACCTGGCAATACGACGTCATGGTCATCGCCATCCTCGCTTTCGTATGGTTGACACCGCCGGACTGGATAGCCGACCCCATGGCTCACGGCGGCGGCCCGATCGCCTGGTTGCTGCAGCGGCTGCGCTGACACGCGCCAGCCGAACCTTCGTAGCCGTCGTCCGCCGTCTGCCGCGGCCTGCCCTCTACCTTCAATCAGACGTCGTCGCGCTCGTCGTGGGCCCCAAGATCCAGGGTCTTGCCCGTGAAGTGGATGTCGTGCGCGGCGATCTTGTCGCGCAACAGACGGCGGGCCTGGCCATAGTAGGGCTCGGGCACGATGAGCTGACGCGCAAAGGTGCGCCAGCGATAGAGCAACACCAGCGTCGGCGGCTCGCCGTGGCGCCACGTCAGTCCGCCGATGTTGGCGTAAGGAATGAAGCCGGCGTCGGTCCAGATGCCGTCCTCGTAGAATCCGCGCGCAATCTTCACCCGCAGGGGCAGCGCGTAGACGTAGTAAACCAGCATCATCGACTCGCCGAAGACGTACTTCGGATGCAGCTTGAGGACGGCGATCTTGTAGAACACGAGGATGGCCAGGACCGCTCCGACCCAGGTGAACAACCGGTAGAGCGATGGCACCGGCGGCGTCCAGACCAGGATCGCCGTCGAGCGCACTCGCCGAAACTTGAAATACTGGTAGAACTGGTGCAGGTTGATCAGCAGGAAGCCGCCGCCGAGGACGTAGAGCGCGGCGAGCAGGAAGTCGGAATCGGCCGCGCCGTGCACTTCGGCCTCGCGTCCAGGGTTATTGACCCAGCCGGGGATCGAAGCAGTGCCGGCAGCGCGCCTCGTAGGTCCCCTGGCCGCCGACGACCACGCGTTCGTGGCTGGCTACGAGCCGCTGCGTGTGGTTGGCGGGGGCGCCGCACACCATGCAGATGGCGAGCGTCTTGGTGATGTATTCGGCGATCGCCAGCAGCTGCGGGATCGGCTCGAACGGCTTGCCCAGGTAGTCCTGGTCGAGCCCGGCGACGATCACCCGCTTGCCCTGATCGGCGAGCGTCGAGCAGACTGCCGGCAGTTCGGCGTCGAAGAACTGCCCCTCGTCGATGCCGACGACTTCGGTGTCGGGCTTGATCTTCGACAGCAGCTCAGCCGAGTTGCGCGCGTTCTCGGACGGAATGCGCAGCTCGCTGTGCGAGACGATGTGGTCGTTGGAGAACCGGGTATCGACGGCGGGCTTGAAAATCTGCACGCGCTGCCTGGCGATCTCGGCGCGGCG
>JANPCT010000188.1:0-4014 GCA_031431095.1 Acidobacteriota bacterium
TCCAGCTTCTCGAGGACAACGAACAGCGTGAGACCGACAGAGTGGCGAGCATGGAACGGCTTGTTCCAGCGTGACGAGCGCGCATCCGGTTCCCCGACCCTCTGAACGCAAGGGAAGTCCATCGTTGGCCATACCTTCCAATCCGTCGATTCGGCCGGCCTTTCCGGGGCCGAATCGACCAAGTCTCCCGGCGCTCTACCCCTCCACCGATCGGCTCGTCGCGAAGTTCAAGGACGAACTGGTGCTGTACGAGGTCAGTGCGGAAGCGTGCCGAACGAGCCGACCGCGGGGGCAACCTCGGCGCACCTGACGGGCCGGCCACCACGACATCTGCCTACATTCCGAGCGTTCGCCGCCCGGCTTACGGAACCTCAAGTCCGCGTCCTCGTCGTCCGTGTGCCTGGCGGCGAATCGTGACCTATTCGGAAATGCACACTCGATACAATCGGCGGTATCGATGGACAAAAGAGCTCTTCGAATCCTTGGCTTCTTCAACCCCGCGGTCCTCGCCCCATACCGCGAGCAACCCGACAGGTACACGATCACGACGGACCACTTCGAAGGTCGCGTCACGGTGACGAGCGCTTTTTTGCTCAGCTCGACGAAGCGGCGCAGGACAGGGAATACATCGACGTCAAGTTCGGGTACCGCACGCTGAAAGATGGCGATCTCACGATTGCGGCGTACCTTCCAGATCTCGTGGATCACTCGACGAACCATGTCGATCGCTGGCGCCCTTTCATCGTCGCTGACGCAGACTGGCTTGAGGACGAGCAGGACGTCAGGTTCTCGCTATGGTACCCGCCACCAAGATGCCTTCGACAAAACTGACCGCGAGCGAATGAGTAAAGCCGCGTACCTGGGAGCAAAGACTTTCGTCCGCCAGACGTGGACACTCGTCGCGCGATGCGAGCCGCACAGCTGAGCCACTCCTTTCGAAAGCGAACCAACGTCCCTTGCTAAGCGAACCCGAAGAGGGTCGGAGTGGATGCGGAGGCCGGCCAACAGCCAGGGTTGGGAGTGTCTCGACGCTAATAGGCGGGTACGGTCGCCGGCACTGACGACCGCGGCAGGTCCACGGTAAAGACGCATCCCGACCCAGGCCGGTTTCGCGCATAGAGCCGGCCGCCATTGGCTTGGGCCCCCCATCGGCTGAACGTAAGGCCGATACCCAGGCCCGTTCGATCGGCGCCACGCTGCTCGAACGACGCGACCAGTTCCTTCCCCTCAACTTCCCCGGGAAGGCCCCCACATTCATCCTCGACCTCGATGAGAACCCGGTCCGCGCTGGCATGAACCTGTAACGTCACGGCACTGTGAGTCCGGGTGAACTTGAACGCGTTCTGCAGGAGGTTCCCGACGACCGCAGCGAGGATTTGTTCATCGACTTCAACCGCGAGTCCGTCCTGCACAGGAGGCACGATCAGCTTGAGACCCCGGGCGTCCGCCTCCAGCTTGGCGGCCGACCCGATCTCGTCAATGAATTTGGCCACGAGAATCTGCTTCTTGTTCTTGACGGCACCCGTTGAACGGATCTCCTCGATCGACCGAGCGATGAGATCCCGCAGTGCCAGGAGGGTCCGATCCAGAACGGCCCCCGTGCTGCCACCCACGCCGACGTTTCCGGACTTCAGAACTGCGAAGGCGACGACGGCCGTGTTCACGAGATTTCGCATTTCATGGACGAGAAAACCAACGCGCTCGTTCTCACGACCCGTGGCGTGATCCGAATGCGACTGCTGAATTTCGCGCGTATAGATCGTGACGGCGCTGGCGATGGCGTCGTCGAGGCATCGGTTGAGCGTACGGAAGTCTTCCATGCTCATGGGCGCGTTCGTCTCGACGGCCAGGCCGGTAATCGTCTGACAGACGTCGCCATAATCGTGAACGACCTGTGAAACGGTGAACCCTTTGAGGAGCAGATCGTGTCCGTGCTGGCCGGCGCTCCTATCGATCGCCGCCGTGTTGCCTCCGGACTGCAGGATCGTAACCAGTTGGTCGAGGAACAAGGGCACCCCGTGGTTGATTTCCTCGTCGCTCGGTGGCGGAATCGATCTCGCCGCTACCTTCCCGCGGCACCGGCTGATGATCTCGTCCCGGTTCACCGTGATGAACTCGAACAGCATGCTTTTCTCGGAAATGGCGAACGGCTGAGGCTGAGGTACCAGATGGGAGTTTAGGGCCGCGGCCCGTCAACGGTCTGTGCAATATTGGACAAGCGCATCTCAGACCAAGAGAACCCATATTGGCATCCGGCGATGCTTTCCAGAACGTGCGCGGAGGAAAAACGCTTTGGACTCATCCTACTCGGCCCACCGATCTTCGGTTAGGCCCCGAGACTCACCCTCAACCGCTGGATCCGTGGCGGCTTTGGAGGCCGCCAAATTTCGCGACGCTCGAGTGACATGGCGATACACATGGTTGTTGCAGGAAGTCGTTGATTAGAAGTGCGTTGGTGGGATTTGGTATGCGTCAGCATGCACGGCACGAGTCGATTCCACACGACTCGTGGCGAAAATTGTGTCAGAAGATTGACTCGGCGATCGGACGCCACGAGTGAATCAGGACGGTATCTTGGCGCGGAACTTCCGGGTTCTCGCCTGCAATATGCGATGCCACTCGATTTCCAATTCGGTGCCCGTTTGGAACAAGCCGACCCACGCCCGCGGCATTCCCGACCAGTCGATCGTATGACGGCCCCAGTCCGGACGGCGGCCGTCGTAGTCGGTGAATTTGTACTGGCGCGCGAGTTCCCACGAACTGTGGAGCATTCCTGTGCGGTCGAGCACCTCCGGATCGGCGGCGAGCGCCGCGATAGCTCGCCCGACGTAGAGCGGCGACTCGGACTCAAGGAAGTTCTTGTCCTTCTTGCCCGCATCACGCCAGTTCGCTTCCGTCACGCCGAAGTGCTGGAGGACCGACTCGGATCGGAGAAATCCCGGTGTCACCGACATGACCGCGATCCCGTGCGGCTTGAGTTCCGCGGCCCAGCAGAGTGGCAGCGCCTTTTGCGCAACCTTCACGATGTGCGACATCGGGTTACCGGCGAGGCCGAGCAGATCGTTCTCCGTCACTTCGACGATCAGGCCGCGCCTGGCGCGCATCATCCCGAGCGCCGCGTACTTGGCCGTGATGATGCGGGAGGTCAGCGCCTGGCGAAAGATCTCGTCGACGTGCGTCAGGTCCGTCTGCCAGAGGAAGCCGTACCGCTTCATTAACGGCAGTTCCCCGGCCACGCTGTCCACCATGATGTCGATCCGCTTGTGCGCGCGGGCAATCCGGCCGAACAGCGCGTTGACTTCGGATTCGACGCTGTGATCGACGCGAACGGCGATCGCCTTGCCGCCGGTGTCGTTGATCATCGCGGCGGTTTCGTCGATCGTTTCGGGCCGCTTGTACGGCGAAGGCCGACCCTTGACGCTGCGGCCGGTGCAGTAGACGGTCGCGCCCGCCTCGCCGAGCGCGCGCGCGATGCCGCGGCCGGCGCCGCGTGTTGCTCCCGCTACGAGAGCGACGCGTCCGATCAATGAATGTGAGGAGTGGGATTTCCTGGACATGCGCGTTGCTCGCTTGTCGACCTCTGCTACCACTGACCGAGCACACCCAAGCCGCCAACGAGATCATAAAACAATACCGCCATCCGAACATCCGCGGCTGCGGCGAGCCCCTGTCTTTTTTGGTCGAACGGGAAGGGAAAGCGATCCACCTGTTCACGAGCTTCTGCATTTGTGGCGTGTAGCGCTCGCCCTGAATCTGAACCCGCGCAATCGCGGCTTCAATTCGACGCAAGTCATCTGTCGTCAAAACGACGCTTGCGGCGCCAACATTCTCTTCCAGCCGGTGCACCTTCGTTGTGCCCGGGATGGGTGCAATCCAGGGCTTCTGGGCGAGCAGCCATGCGAGGGCGACCTGGGCGTTCGTTGCCTGCTTGGCGTCGGCGATCTCAGTGAGAAGCTGAACCAGGCCCTGATTCGCCTCTCGTGCACCGGCCTGGAACGCAGACGCCGCGGAGGC
>JANPCT010000189.1:0-4396 GCA_031431095.1 Acidobacteriota bacterium
CTCGGCGGATTCAGCGCCCACGCCGGGCAAACGGAATTGATGCAGTGGCTGCAACCGATGGCGGCTGGCGTCTTGCGGGGATGGCGCTCAACCCAGCCACGTGCTGTCTTGGAGAGCGGCGGTGGCCAACGGCGTCGCAGCAGGTTCGGGGAGAAGACACTTGCTGATCGCGTCGGCCAGCGATTGAACATGCGGCTCGGACAACACGTCGGAATGTATCCCTGGAACGACGTAAACCTCGACGCCGCCTGCTACAAGCGTGCCCCATCCCAGCGTTTTGTCGCGGACGCGGTAGCGTGGCTGCTTGCGAGCCCGAAAAACCGCGAGCCGGCCCGAATAAGTCTTCGGCACGAACCCCGCTCCAGGAAAATAGACTTCTGGCGCAGGGTCTCTCTTGGGCGTGGCCGAGTCTCTGCCGGCGGGGCGAGGCTTCAAGATACGGGCGATGCCGTTGACCATGGTCTTTCGCCCCTGCGAAACCAGCTTGCTCAGCGAGTATTTGAGATACCAGAGAGCGTTCAGGGTGTTCTCCATCACCCAGGTGTCGAGGATACCGACCAGCGCCGTCTGCTGGCCTTCCGCGTTCAGCCTGCGGGCGATTTCAAAGGCGATGTGTGCTCCGCGACACTGTCCGAGCAGTTGATACGGGCCGGCCGGCTGTACAGCGCGCATCGCCTCCAGATACTCGGCGGCGAGCTCGTCTACGACAGCCTGACTGTGCTCACCCCTCATATCCTCCGGATACTGCGCCTGCAATCCGTAGACGGGCTGTTCCGGGCCGAGGTAACGGGCGAGCGAACGATAGCCGAGCGCGTTCACATTGGGCGGGGACACGCAGAACAGCGCCGGCTTTGCGCCACCTGGTTGGATCTCGACCACCGTCGGCCATGCAATGGACGTCACTCCACGCCGCAGGATGGCGGCAAGCGCGCTGATCGTCCCACCCTGAAATAAGCTGACCAACGGGATCTTCTGGCCGAGCGCGTGCTCGATGTCCGACATCAGCCTGACGGCAAGCAGCGAGTGTCCGCCCAGCTCGAAGTAGGTGTCGTCGACTCCTACGGAGTCTACACCGAGGACTCTTGCCCAGATCGCGGCCAGCTGCGTCTCCATCTCGTCCCGCGGAGCGACGCGGGACTGGGTCACCGGACGCATCGATCGATCGGGCGCACCTAGAGCCCCGCGATCGATTTTTCCGTTTGGCGTCAACGGAAACGCGTCAAGCAGTACAAAATGGGCCGGCACCATGTAGGCTGGCAGCGTTCGCTTCAACAGGGCCGTCAGTCCGGCCGACAGGGACCCGTTGGTCGCAGCGACGTCGCCGCTGCCGGCCGGCACGATGTAGGCGACGAGTCGGATGTCGCCGGGGGCATCCTCGCGGGCGAGGACGACGGTGTCGCGGACGCCGGGGTGGCGGCCCATGACCGTCTCGATCTCGCCGAGCTCGATGCGGTAGCCGCGCACCTTGACCTGATGATCGACGCGGCCCAGGTATTCGATGGTCCCGTCCGCGGCGTACCGGGCGATGTCGCCGGTGCGATAGAGCCGCTGGCCGGGGGCCCGGCTGAACGGATCCGGGAGAAATCGCTCGGCGGTCGCGGCGGGCCGACCGACATACCCGCGCGCCAATCCCGCCCCTCCCAGGTACAGCTCTCCCGGTACCCCGATCGGGACCGGCGCCAGCAGACCATCGAGGATGTACGCGCGCGTGTTGGCGATCGGGCGGCCGATCGTCGCCGGCTGATCCGGCGCCCGCTCCGCGCACGTCGAATAGGTCGTGTCTTCGGTCGGCCCATACAGGTCGACCACCCGCGTCACCGCCGACTGGCGATAGATCTGCGTCACCAGCTCGGGCCGCAGCGGCTCCCCCGCGAGATTGACCGTCTGCACGCTGGCCGGCAGCCCGATCCGCACCAGTTCCGCCATCGCCGACGGCACCGTGTTGACCAGGGTGACGGTCGCCTGCGCCGCGACCACCGGGAGTTGCAGCGCATCCGCCGCCAGGATCACCGTGCCCCCGACACTCAACGGCACGAAGATCTCGAACACCGACAAGTCGAAACAGATCGACGTCGACGCCAGCACGCCGCGTAGTTCCTCGCGCGTGAACGTGCGCCCCGCCCAGTCGACCAGCGCCAGCGCGCTGCCGTGGGTAATCGCCACGCCTTTCGGCTGGCCCGTCGAGCCCGACGTGTAGATCACATACGCGAGATTCCCGGCGACGGTGTCGCTGACCGGATTGGCCGCGCTCAGCCCCGCCCCCGCCGCCCGCGCCGCGGCCACCGACACGACCCGCGCGGCACTCGGCGGCAGTGTCGCGGCCCACCGTGCGTCGGTCAGGATCACGGCCAGCTGCGCATCCGCCACCGAAAACCGGATCCGCTCCGGCGGGTAGGTCGGATCCAGCGGCACATACGCGCCGCCGGCTTTCAGCACCCCCAGCAGCGCGACGATCATCTCGACCGACCGCTCCATGAAAATCCCGACCCGCGCTTCGGGGCCCACCCCCAGCGTGCGCAGGTAGTGCGCCAGCTGATTCGCGCGACGATTCAGCTCGCCGTAGGTCGTCGTCGTCCCCGCGTCCACGACCGCCGTGGCGTCCGCGGTCCGCGCCACCTGCTGCTCGACCCGCTGGTGCACCCCGGTCTCGGCCGGCAGCGCCACCGCCGTCGCATTCCACGTCGTCAGCAGCCGCTCGCGCTCCGCCGCCGGCAGCAGCGGCAGCGCCGCCACGCGTTGCTGCGGCCGCGCCGTCACCCCCTCGAGCAACACTTCAAAGTGCTGCAGCAACCGGGTCGCCGTGTCCGGCGCGAACAGGTCCGTGTTGTATTCCAGCCGGCACGACAGCTGTCCGGCGCGCTCCGCCATGAACAGGGTCAGGTCGAACTTCGCCGAGTCACGCGCCGACGCCACCGGCTCGATCGCCAGCCCCGGCAGCGTCAACGCCACCCGCGGCTGGTTCTGCAGCGCGAACATCACCTGGAAGATCGGCGGGTAGCTCAGGCTCCGCGCCGGCTGCAGCTCTTCGACCATGCGCTCGAACGGCAGCCCTTGATGCGCATACGCGCCCAGCGCCGTCTCCTTGACGCGCGCCAGCAGCTCGCGAAACGAGGGATTGCCCGCCAGGTTGGCGCGCAACGGCAACGAGTTGACGAAGAACCCGATCAACCCCTCGGTCTCCGCCCGGTCCCGTCCCGCAATCGGCGAGCCGACCACGAAATCCTCCTGCCCGCTGTAGCGATAGAGCAGGGTCTGAAATGTCGCCAGCAAGGTCATGAACACCGTCACGCCCTCGCGCGCGCTCAGGTCGGTCACCGCCCGGCTCACCTGCGGCGACAGCGTCCGGCCCACCAGCGCGCCGTGCATCGTTTGCATCGCCGGCCGCGGCCGCGCCACCGGCAGATCCAGCACTCCCGGCGCCCCCGCCAGCTGCCCCCGCCAATACCCCACCTGCTCGGCCAGCACCGCGCCCTGCAGCCACCCCCGCTGCCACCGCGCAAAGTCGGCATACTGGATCGGCAGCGCCGGCAACGCCACCGGCCGCGCCGCCACCGTCGCCGCATAGATCGCCGCGATCTCGCGTAGCAGAATCCCCATCGACCAGCCGTCACTGACGATGTGGTGCAGGGTGAGCAGCAGCACGTGGTCGTGGGGCGCCAGCCGCACCAGCGACACCCGCAGCAGCGGCGCCTGCGTCAGGTCGAACGGCCGCTGCGCCTCCGCCCGCAGCCGCCGCGTCACGTCCGCCTCCCGCTCCGCCTCGGGCCACGCCGTCAGGTCCACTACCGGCAGATCGACCGTCAGCCGCGGCGCAATCACCTGCACCGGCTGGCCCTCGACCACCTCGAACCGGCCGCGCAGCACTTCATGCCGCGCCAGGAGGAGATTGAACGTCTGGCGCAGCGACGCCTCGTCCAACGGCCCCCGTACCCGCAGCGGCGACGACATGTTGTACGCCGCACCGTCCGGCTCCAGCCGACTGAGAAACCACAGGCGCTGCTGCGCAAACGACACCGGCACCATTCGCGCCCGATCGGCCTTCGCCCGCAGCATGTCGGCGAGCTGCACCCGCTTTTCGCCCGGGGTAAACTCCAGTCCTTGTGGCACAGTGCTGTTCCGGCTAGTTCCCGGCGTTGTCGCGCAACGCCTCGTTGAGCAGCATTTCCACCTGCTCGTCCGTGAGCTGATCGAGGTTGTCGAGCAGATCCGCCGCGGCGCCGGCGACGCTTCTGGTGATCGCCAACGGCGCCGCCGCCTCTGGATCTGTTTGAGCCTCGCCGATCGCTGCCGCCAATCCAGCGATCGTCGGCAACTCGAATAAATGGCGCAAGGGCAGATCTATCTGCATGCGGTCCCTGATCCGCGAGACCACCTGGGTTGCGAGCAGGGAGTGACC